>JAMCYP010000018.1 GCA_023476545.1 Candidatus Martarchaeota archaeon
TGCAATATAGGCTCTAACGACATAGATGCGTTCACCAAGAAGCTGTATGAGCGTAGATTGTACAAGAACGCTGCGCGCAGCGGAAACGCATGATTATTATACCTTTTTCGCCCATTGTTATCGCTCATTTTGGTGTTTACCAATGGGAAAGTTTCCACTAGCAGATGAAGCGCTGACGAGAGTCTGGATCTGCAGAAAGTGCAAGGCCAGGAACAAGTCGGGCAGTGAGAAGTGCAGGAGATGCGGATCGGTATACCTGAGGCCGAAGAACAAAGAGATCAGGGTCAAGAAGTAAATTTATTAGCGTGATTATCCTTAACAAAGTGATCGAATGGTTGAGTTGAACCCGATAGAGCAGCTCATCGTTAACGCGATGAAGGAGCTCGGAGCAACCAAGGAGCAGGGACTGAAGACCGCAGACGACATAACGAAGAAGACCAACAGGCCGAAGAGCATGGTGACGAATTCGCTCATCATGCTGGCGAACAAGGGAGTGGTCAAGAGGGTCGTCAGGGAGAAGGCCTCAGGCTACTACCTGGTGCAGCAATCGGCTTAGGTGCTTCATGCCAGAAGCTGACTCGATAGAGTTTCTTGCCAAATACAAGAACTGGGTAGCTGTAAAGAAGATCAGCATAAGCCCGGACACAAAGCCGGAGGAGATAGTCCTCCAGATGTCAAGCATCAGGCAGAGCGTGGACAAGAAGTCGTTCGAGCTGCTTGGCATAGACACGGCCAAGCTCGACGCTTATGCTGCCCAGATAACTAGCGGAAAGAGGAAGAGCTTCGGCTCCCTCGCAGAGGTGGTCCAGAAGCTCGGAGCGGGAGAGGCGAAGGAGACGGTGAAGGGCGCGACAGGAGGCAACGAAGGACTCGCAGACATAGCGGCCACGTACCTCTTCCGGAAGACGGTGCAGTGCCTTGCGTTCGACCTCGACGTTAACCCAGAGATGCTCCAGAAGGCGTTTCCTGGCTTGAAGGTTCCGAAGCCTCCGGGCAGGAAGCCCAAGGCGTAAGCGTGAAGGTTCTATTCATCTGCCAATACAATGCCGGAAGGAGCAGGATGGCTGAGGCGTTTTTCAACAAGTATTCCCGTAAGAACAGAGCCGTGAGTGCGGGACTGGGCCGATATCCGCGTTCCGCAGCTTCGCCAAAAGGCATCAGGGCCAGCATAAAGGTGCTGGACGAGGTCGGAGTAAAAATGCCCTACAGGCTGGGGAGGCCCGTGAGGAAGGAGGATGTCCAGAAGGCTGGCATGGTTGTTGTGCTTCTGGACAAAGAACACAGGTACCTGCTGCCAGGATACGTGGTTGATTCGGCAAAAACCCGATACTACAGCATACACGATTCCGACGCGAGGTTGAGATCGTTCTTGGATCAGCATAGGAGAAACAGGGACACTGTAAAGAGAATCGTCCTGGGTCTGGTGAAAAAGATTGGCTAGGAAGGCCCTCTCGCCTGCTTGACAACGTAGTTGTCGTACTTCGTCGCGTTGCGCATCAGCGCCTCGAACCTGCTCTTTGCCTCGCCGACGCGCAGTCCGACTATGTGTTCGCTCTTCTTGTTGATTATGTTGAGCGGCGGTATCTTGTAGGCACGTGCGTCGTCGAATACGAATCGCTCGTGCTGCGCCCTGCTGTCGTTGTCGCTCATCAGCATCAGGTTCAGTTCGACGCCCGCGTTCCTTAGCTCGTTCCTGAAATCCGTGTAGTTGTCGTTGAACTTGGAGTCAAAGACCTCTGAAGAAGTGAGCACCTCTATCTTCTTCACGTTCGTCAGGCTCGTTTCGAGCAGCCTGTGCAGATTAGATATCGCGTCGGAGTTGAAGTGCTTGTCCACGATGCGCACGTCTCCCTGCAGCTTTGAGAAGAGACTGTCGCGCAGCGTTACTAGGTTTGTGTATGGAGTTTCCGGCTCTATGCGTATCCCACCCCTTGTCTTAGAGCCAACGGGGCTCTTGGAGCTTATCGAGAGCTGCAGGTATACGTCTATCGCCAGAGCCACGGCTATCGATGCGAAGAGCACGAGGAAGTAGATGCCCGTATAGTTTATCTGCAGGTTGGAGAGCACCAGGTAGAAGAGTCCGATGTAGAGCAGGGTGAGCGTGAGGTGTAGGAGCGTGTATCTCCTGCTTACGGCGCCGAAGCGCTTGTACCTGCTTATGTACAGCACCAGTGACGAGCCCAGGAGGCCGAACGCTATTATCGCGACAAGGTAGGTCTCGCGGATCGCGCTCTGCAGGTTGCCGAGCTGCGCCGCTATCTGGGTCACGCTTGAGGTAACGTTGGTTGTGTTTGCCAGACTAACTACGGCCACGCCGGCGCCATAGTTGAAGCTCAGCACCTCCATCACGTACAGAGTAGCAGCGGCCATGGAGAGCGATGCCAGGCCCAGCAGTATCAGCAGATACTGATAGGTCTTGCTTGCCTCCTCGTTCTCGTACATTGCCATAAGTTCACGCACCAGTGCTGAGATAGGAGTTGAGCTTCTTCAATATTCTGTACCTATCCCCCTGCTCTATGTTGGCCTTGTCGATTATATAATCCATCCCTTTTATCACAGAGTCGTACGTGCTCCTGTTCACAGGGAAGGGTATGCCGTCCTTGCCCCCGAGGTTGTACGCGTATGCCACAGGGTCTCTATAGGCGAGCTCCCTGCCGTAGATCAGGCTGGACACGAAAGCGAGCGAGCGTATGCTCGACCTCCCGAAGCCCTTGACTAGGAGCAGCTCCCTGTAGTCCTTCGGGTCTGCCTCACTCGCCTTCCTTATCGCCTCTATGCCGCGCCTGCTTATGTCAATCTGCGGCACTATGCCGTGCCTGTCTGGATAACTGCCCGATACTACGCGCCCGTACTCTTCCAAGGCCGCAGGCATTCCCTCCCGCGCGAACGAGTTCGATGCGGAAGTAAGATCCAGGCTCTTCTGCCGTAGCTCAGTTCCTATCCCGCTGTGCGGTTCGCTCGCTATGTCTTTCCGGTCCACGAGTTCGCTGAACCACTGGAAGCGTATCGCCTTGTTGCCCTCATGCTGCATCGCCTGCTGCACCACGGCCCACTTTCCGGAGCGGCTGAAGAGGAAGGAGTGGTGGTAGATGCCTATGTCATCGTAGACCATGCCAGCGTCTATCTTCGCTGCTAGCCTGCTGTATTCCACGAACCTGTCAGACATGCCTGAGATTGAGAGCGTGGCAGTCCCCGTGGCTATGTCAGCGGGCGTGTTAGTGCCAGCCTTGCCCTTCCCGCCCGCTATGAAAATCTCGCCGCTCCCGTTCAATGCCTCCTTGAGCGCGCCTATCGTTACTGTTGTGGTGCCGCTGCTGTGCCAGTCGTAGCCTATCGCGCACGCGAGAGCCTGGAACCAGTCCTTGTCGCTCAGCCTCCTGAGCAGCTCGTCGGGCCCGAACTCGTCGATTATGACGTTGGAGATGCGCTCGCTCAGCTTTACCATCCGGCCAAAGAGCCATTTTGGCGCGCGACCACCGTGCAGCGGAAGCGTCGTAGCTGAATGCATGCACATCATAGGCAGCGTTCTGATAAAAGGTTGCTCTAAAATTCCATTACGCCTATTCCAAGCTGGCGCGCGACGCTGGCCTGACCCGCATCGCAGGTAACCAGCTCCATGCCTTCTTCCTTGCACGCGGCTATAAACATGCTATCGTACATCGCAAGCCCGTTAGCACGCGCTATATGGAACGCGGACTCCACATACTCCTCGTCGTTAAGTAAGACGGCGCTTTTCGAGTACCGTTTCAGCACCTCTTCTGCTTTACCGACATCGGCATTGTTGCTGTGGATCTTCTTCAATAGCGAGTTTCCAAGTTCGGACAACGCGAAATGGAGGGTGAGCGCTTCCTTCACGTACTGGGATACGGCTTCCCAGCCGTCTTCCCGGGAGAAGAATTTCACCAAAGCCGAAGAGTCAATGACCTGCATCGCGGTCCTCCCTCACGCTTCTTACGGCAAAGCCTCTCTTGGAAGGTTTCATGCTCCTTATGATTGGCTCTAGTTCTTTTACCGTCTTTCTGAGTCTCAGCAGCGCAAGCCTACGTTTGATGTAGTTTTTGAACTCGTAGGACACGTCTACCCCCTCCTTCTCAAGTGCCTCTTTGGCCTCTTTGGCCACTCTTACGCTTATTACTTCGCTATCCACAGAGTCTCTTGTTTGTAAACATATATAAACATTTGTCTACAAATTGCTTGAGGTGTTTAGAAGCAGTGCATTTACGTCTGATGTGTTAACCAACGGCCTTGAGTCGAAACCGCGCGCAGACAGGTGCCTGGCGAAGAGCTTGGCGTTGGAACCGAACGTGAAGACAATCTTAGGGTCGCACGCGTTTATGTACTCCAGGGCCTGGTGGAAGTCCGCATGGTCGCTTAGGTTGAACTGCACATCGGTCTCGAACCTGAATATCTTCGACCAGCCTGATGCCATGGCCGTGAAGACCTGCTTCACGCTGCGCGCCCTTATGCTCTCGCGCATCGTCTTGAGCCTTGACTGCTCCACTATCGCTACCGAGCTTGTTTCGGGATGCTCGAAGTCAAGTGGCACATAGTCCAGTTTGATGCCGTGCTTCTTGTACACCTCGTTCGTCCTCGCCACTTTCTCGTCCACAGCTGGCGTTATTCCCGCATCGTTGAGTATCTTCACCAACTCCTGGCTCCTTCCAACAGCGTAGGCGCCGAAGAGCACATGCCCCTTCTCCATCTTCGTCCTTGCGTAGAACTGTATGGCGTCGACTACCTCTTTCTTGTCATCGAACTTAACATCAGGGTACGGGTAGGTGGAGTCTATTATGAGCACGTCCGCATGTTTGGTCTCTATCTTCTCTGCAAGTACAGGCTCGTCCATCTGGTAATCGCCGCTGTACAGCAAGGAGTAGCCGTACAGGTCGTTCTGCACGAAGAGCTGGCGGGAACCAAGCATGTGCCCCGCGTTCAGCAGCTGCACGCAGTCAGGCTCGTCTATCAGCTCTACGCTCATGCTGCTCCTGCTCTCAACCAGGTCCTTTGTTACCGTACTTGCGAGCGCCTTCTTGTTCTTCTTCAGGCCTGCGGTGTGATCCGAGTGCGCGTGCGATACGAAATTGACGTTGGCCTCGTCATCTCTCGAGTCAAGAGATATATTGTATTCGCCAAGAGAGATTGCCAATCGGTCGCCAAGCTAGCATGTGCTGAAAAAATACTTAAACGTATAAGGAAAAGCGCGCGATGCCGCGCGATTCTGATTCTGCCGCGCTTACGCGTCCTTTATCGCAGCCTTGATCTTTGCCATCGGGGCTTCGTCAATTGTCTGCATATTGTGCGCGGTCTTTGCATGTTCTGCTATCTGTGGCATCAGCGCCTCTTCAGTCTCCGCCGTAGCCTCGAATCCGCAGTCCATTCCTATCTCTCTGCATACGAATTTCTTTGCCATTTTTACCAATCTCATGTGGTGCAAAGTGTTATTTAAGTGTTCGGGATAAATTTATGTTGCTGATTTACGATGGCAGAAAAGGTCATAATCATAGGTTCGGGGCCCGCGGGACTCTCGGCTGCGATCTATACCGCGAGGGAAGGGTTCGAGCCGGTTGTGGTGGGAGGCTACGCGAGCGGAGGCCAGCTCATGCTCACCACTGTGGTTGAGAACATACCCGGATTCCCAGAAGGGATCACGGGACCTGAGTTCGTCCAGCAGCTGAGAAAGCAGGCAGAGAAGTTCGGCACGCGGTTCATAGACAAGGACGTTACGAAAGTAGACCTTAAGTCGAAACCAATCAAGGTGTCTATAGAGGACAAGGAGTACGAGACGCAGACGCTGGTGATAGCCACAGGGGCCAACGCCAAGATGCTAGGGCTCGAGTCCGAGAAGAGGTTCATGGGCAGGGGCGTGTCAACATGCGGCACCTGCGACGGGCCGTTCTTCAAGGGCAAGGATGTGATAGTAATAGGAGGAGGCGACACCGCGATGGAGGACTCGCTCTTCCTCACAAGGTTTGCCAAGAGCGTCACCATAGTCCACAGGCGCGACTCGTTCAGGGCCAGCAAGATAATGCAGGAGCGCGTAATGTCCAATCCTAAGATAAAGGTGGTGTGGAACACCACGCTGCAGGAGATCAAAGGCGAGAAGAGCGTGAGTTCGGCGGTGCTGAAGGACGAGAAGAGCGGACAGACGAGCGAGATGCCGATACAGGGCGTGTTCATAGCGATAGGCTACCAACCCAATACCAAGCTCTTCGACGGCCAGCTGGAGACGAATGATCAAGGCTACCTCGTCACCAAAGACGAGATAAGGACAGATATTGAAGGCGTGTACGTTGCAGGCGATGTGGCCGACCACATCTATAGGCAGGCGGGCACCGCCGCTGGAAGCGGGATAAAGGCGGCGCTCTGCGTCAGGGCGTTCATCGCAGAGCACGAGGCAAAGCCCTAGGCGTACTCGAGCATACGCTTCTGGCCCTTGTACTTCGCAAGATTGGAGACGCGCACGCCTATCTTCCTGAGTTTCTCTTCCCTCTCAGCGTACTTGTCCAGTAGCTGCACCGCCACCTGCGCTATCTCCTCCGTGTCCACAGACCTGTGCGAGAGGCTCCTGCTCCTCATGGTCTCAGAAAAATCAGGATACCTCAGCTTGATCGTCACGACCTTGAACGCGAAGCCTCCGTTCTTCAGCTCCTCGCCCACCTCCTTTGACATTGCACCTATCGCCTCGACCATCTCGTTGCGTTCGCTCGTGTCTCGCTCGAACGTGCGTTCGCGGCTTATCGACTTGACCTCCCAGTTCTCCTGCACCTCGCTCTCATCCACACCGTTGGCCGCGTTGTGCAGCTCCGCTCCGTAGCTCTTGAACCGCTCGACAAGCACTACCGGATTCGCCTTCGCCAAGTCACCTATGGTCCTGTAGCCGAACTGCTCCAGCATCTGGCTGGTCTTCCTGCCTACGCCGTAGAGGTCACCCACCGGCTTCTTTGAGAGGAACTCCTTCGCCTCATCCTCTCTCACCACTTTTACTCCGTCGGGCTTGGCGCCCTCGCTCGCCATCTTCGCCATGAGCTTGTTCACGCTTACGCCTATGGAGCACGGCAGCCCGAGCTTCTCCCTTATCTCCTTCTTGAGCTGCTTCATTAGCTTCAGCGCGTCATCGTAGTCTTTCGCCTTCTTCGAGATGTCTATGAACGCCTCGTCTATGCTTACCTGCTCGAACTTGTCAGCGTGCGTCTTGACTATCGCCATTACCTTTGCGGACATCTCCTCGTAGTACTCGAAGTCCTGCGGTATGTACGCCGTGTCCTTCTTGATGCGGTACGCCATGGAGAGCGGCATGCCGCTCCTCAGCCCGAACTTCCTTGCCGCGTAGCTGGCGGTCATTACAACTCCGCGCCCTCCCTCAGGCTTCTGGTCCGAGCCCACCACAGCAGGCTTGCCCCTTATCTCAGGGTGCCTGAGCTCCTCGCACGCGACGAAGAAGTAGTCCATGTCTACTAGTGCGATCAGCCTCATGTCTCCTCAAGCCTGATCTCTTGCACCTTGCCCGATGGCTCAGCCTCGGCGAATACTTGGCTCGAGAACCTGTAGAGCGTGGCGTTTCCGTGCGTCCACGTGTGCTCCGGAAGCTCCGCCTTGATGCAGACCTCGTCCAGGAACCTGGGCACGCTCCAGCGCTCCTCGGCGGGCACGTTTGGGAGAAGCAGGCCCTTGTGATAACCATACTCGATGACCAGGCCGTCGCGGCCCACCTTTATCTGCCTCTTTATCTGCTCGGCATTTCCGCTGATCCGCTCCATCTCCGACAGCACACTCACCTCTACTATCGCGTGCTCAAACTCCCTGTGCGAGAACGGGACAAACCTCGGGTCCTCTGCAGCCGCGACTGCCGCTTCGACCACCAGCTTCCTCATCTCGCCTATGCCGTCGGGGAAGCCTATGCATCCGCGGAGCGACCTTGTCGGGTAATGATAAATGGTTACGAAGACACCGTGCTTCTGCGTGAAGTCAGAGAGCGTCTTCTCCACCGCCTCTCCCCTGAACTCTTTGGTTGTGACGAAGAGCTCTATGGCGTGCCTAGCGGCCTTGACCAGTTTCGTGCCCTCCTCGAGAGAATATGCGCGCATGCGAACACCAAAAACCGATGTTGTTAGTGGTGATTGAAAATATTTAATACCATTTGCGTAGATAGAGATAGCAGAGAATAGCATAGCTGATCTAATGGACAAGCTTGTTCTGTTTGACGTAAACAACACCCTGACCAAGGACACGAAGGACATAAGCGAGTACGTAGCGGAGTCGATACGCAACATCTATGGCACGCTCGTAGATGTCGACCTGGCCAAGTACGAGGGAATGACCGCGCAGGAGACCGCGGAAGCGGTGCTCGTGGAGAACGGCATGGCACAGGAGGAGATAGAGGAGAAGCTGGTGCGCTACACGCAGGACCTGTTCTATTCATACTACAACGTAGCGGGCCACGACAGGCAGCTCGTGCTTGATGGGGCCAAGGAGCTGCTGGAAGGGCTGGAGAGGCAGGGCGTGCTGATCGGCATGGCAACGGGAGAGGCCGAGAAGGTAGCGAGGTTCAGGCTGGAGAAGACCAATCTGCTACAGCATTTCAAGTTCGGTGCGTACGGGAACGAAGGAAAGAGCGCAGAGGAGATAGTAGCTAAGGCAGTAGAGAAGGCGAAGAACGAGTTCTCGTTCTCCGGCAGGGCCGTACTGGTGTCGTGCTATCCTAATTTCGTAAAAGCAGGAAGGCTTGCCGGTCTGGCGACAGTGGGCGTGCTGAGCGGCAGGTTCGCGGAACAGGACCTGAGCGGAGCCGGTGCCGAGATGGTAATAAAGAACCTAAAGGAACGAGGGCCAATCACGAAGCTCCTAGGCTAATCTGCACTACATTTAAATATTTTACCTAGATAAAATATCATATAGTCTTGTAAAAGACTATGGTTTGATGCGGACTTATTCTGAACTAAGGGCACTAAAGGTTGAGGCTTTGCCCGAAAACCTTGACAGGATGCGCTTTTTGGAATCTTTTTTAGGAGAGCCGTTAATAGTCTGCCACGACCTGCTAAACAAGGATACGCTGCTTTTGACAGAGCTCGAAGTTGACACTAAAGTGACATGTAGAGCCTTGCCTGGAATTGAGTTCTCCGAAGCGCAGCGTGAAGCGAGGTTTGGGGACGCTCTCTGCCTCATTGCAGCCGACTCGCGGGGGGAAGAGAACGTTTTTGATAGCATGTACACGCTTTTTGGAGGCTTAGACGCAGAGATATTCGTCTCATTTACGCCAATGAACAGGAAAGACGTGCTTAGAGCTGAGCGCAAGACTGAGATAATGTTAAGTAAGAAAGAAACCGGATTTACGAAGAGCGTGAGCACCAGAGGCGAGGCGGCATCCCTGACAGATGCGCGTCACACGGAAGCGTACTACGGCTCGGACGAGAAGGAACTATTGGCATCTCTGCTTGAGGCGCAAAAGTCTGCAATGCTCGCTAACGGAAACGCTTACGCGGTTGTCATCTTCCTTGTGGGAGATTACGGACTAGTACGCGACTATCTCTACTCGAAGCTTCCTGTGATTGAGTCACGAAAGGTAAACTGCACAACTCCAATTCAGATATACAAATTGTCACAACGTATTGAGGCGTTACCCTTCGACTCTTCGAGGGCGTCAAAAATGGTGGGATTTTCAACCTCTATAAGAAGGACTGTGATTGTTGATGCGCATGCTCGGAAGTTCTTTGGGGATATAGCATTGGGAAACTCTGTGGAAGGCTCTCTAATGGAAACGGATGAGAGCGTGGGAGTGAGCGCCAGCGCTTTCAACCTAGGTACGATTGTCAGCGGGGTTCCAGGAACAGGGAAGACGTTTGCCGCAATGGGAATAGTGGGACAGATAGCAAAGAGAGGTAAAGCGCTCGTGGCAATAATCTCCCCTACCGAAGAATGGAATGCATTCGGATACAATAATGGAATGCGAGTGCTGCGCCTACAGAGACAAAGGACAGGAATCAATTTTTTCAAATGCGACAGTGGAATTGAGATCGGTAGGTTTTCAGAGAATCTCGCCATGCTTATGGCGTCGGCCTCTGACGCTGGCCCATACACGGGATCTTTGGAGAAATGCCTTGTTGCTGCTTTCAGGCAGGTTTATTCGAGGGAGATCGATCCAGATCCTGTGTCAGTATATGAGGCGATAGAAGAGGCGATAGTTGAACAGCACGGGAAGAGGGCAGGTACGGGGGTCAAATACACTAAACACGGTGAAAACACAAGGGCGGCGCTGCAGAACCTCAGGTCCATGCTCAACGTGCCTGAATTCTCCAGAAAGGAGGGAGTAGACTTAAAGGAACTGCTCAAGGCAGGGGTGGTGTTTGACCTGTCTGCTGTAAGCAACAAGATGAAACCATTCTACTATGCGCTGCTGCTCAACCAGATATATGGAATCGCCGACTGCTTTGACACTCGTGGAGACAGCGAGCTTCGCATGCTGATCTGCTTGGAGGAGGCGCAGCTTGTATTCAGGAAAGAGAACGACACTGCGGCAGCACAGGATCTGGTGCAGAGGATACAGGACTTCAGGAAGAAGGGCGTAGGCCTCATGCTGATCACACACAATATCACAGACATAGAGCCAAGCATAAGAAGAATTTGCCAGACAAAGCTCTACTTCAGACAGAGCGCGGATGTAGCGAAATTTGCAACAGCGGACCTGCTCTTCAGTGAGGAGAGCAAAGACGCTGTAGCCGAAAGGATGAAGGGCATGGAACGTGGACTGTGCGCCGTAACCTATTTGCAAGGGAGGGAGAGGGCTGCAGCAGCATTCCTGAAGACTCCCAGACTAGCTCCGACAGAACTTTCGTACGAACCTGAAGACTCTTACGCCGCGGAACCCCGTGAGGATATGGTAGCATGCGTGACAGATGGTCAGGGAGGCGGAAAGGAGGGAATTTGGATTCAGATTTTCTATGTGGGAGAGAAAGTTTACGATGGCAGAACAGGAACCGATGGGAAAATACGAGTTAGGAACACAATAAGAGGCAACAAGTACGTGCTTGTAGCCAGGGGAGATAGAAAGAAGGACAGCAGAATGTTCAACATAGTGGGCGGCGAGCTCAATATAGTTAAAATCTAAAGCTGTTAAAAGAGGAGGTAGGCGTGTTCTATAGCGAAACGATTACTTTGTTTAGCTCAGCCGTTGTTTCTTTCAAACTTATATTTTTGTCTCTTATTTTATAAAACAGATTACGTGTCTTTTCTCCATGAAATTCACCTGAGAGTTTTTTCCCATTCCATTTCAGGAATATATCAGTGGCATAGAAAGCCGTACGCCTGTTTGCTCCACGAAAAGGGTGTTTAGTAATCCCGTAGAAGTATATTGCGGCAGCTTTGTTAATATCTGGCTCGTTGTTTGCGGCACGAATGATATCTCTGATTCTTTGCTTATTGAAATTTGTCTGAAGTTTACCGCTCATCTCGTTAAGTTTTTTGTTAAGGTTAAGAAGATTTTCATAGGTGAGGTAACGAATCATCTAATTGACCTGATCGACTCTGCAGATTCGAACTCTTTGAAAATTTCAGGGCGCTCTAGAAGCTCGGTTTTAACAGCGAGTTCGAAATCATCCTCATCTTTTTCTAATTTTTCAACTTTCATCTCGTTACCTTTTTCAGCCCAGACCAGTTTATCTCCAGGTTTGATCCCATAACGTTTGACCATATATTCAGGTATTGTTGTTTTCAGCGAAGAAGAGCCCGGACGCGCAATTCCCGCTATTGTTATTTCCATAGTATTACGCATATACTATACGTATATAGATATATAAATGCGCCGTTGATGGCTAAGCGAGGGCAAGAGCTATGCAAAGCTTGTAGAGCAGATGTTCGGAAGATACCTAAAGGCCGGCATGGTGAACAGGTATCTCTGGGAGAAGAGCAGCGATGACGACTACGGCATGCTGCTCTCGCAGGCCAAGCTGGTGAAGGATCCGCACTCGCTGCTGCTTAGGCTATACAATTTAATGCTTCCTCAGCTACTTCTATACCCGGTTGCGCTCCGCCACGCGAAGCGCAATCATCCAAATGCATTCAAGGAATGAAAGGGGAGGTAGGCTAGCTTGGTAGGCTTTCAGGTTTGGGTCCTGAAGACCCGAGTTCAAATCTCGGCCTCCCCGGTTCTTGAGAATGTTCCCTTACACAAATCACTGTAGTGAACGCTGTTCTAAGAAGATGCTGAAATCTTTGCGACAAGAATAAAGGTAAGTTATAAATAAGTATAAAGAAAGATAGAGCCGACTTCATGCCAACAATGCAGGTATTAGAAAATCAAAATGGTAGGAAACTGGCTCTGCTAAGAGCTCCAGTGGTCAGTTATAAGGAGGCGAAAAGATTCCAATACGAGGCTGCAAAGAGGGCCAGGGAGTTAGAAAAAGCTGGCAAACGAGCGGGCGCATTCTTTGAATTCGCTAATGCCAGCCACATGCACCAACTAGCTTACGAAAAAAGCATAGAAGAAGGAATCTACAAACCTAAAAATTTAGTGGAGGAGATGGCCATCGTCATGGCTACGAGCAGAGGCTATTACCCGCCTGCCCCAAGAGATCCTTATGCCAAAGACCTAGAGCGTCTAAAACCAGCAGCATTTAAGGTCCTAGAACGCGGCAGATAGATATAAGATCTAGCAATCTCTAGCGTTTGAGAACGCTCCTTTACGACAGGCTAACGGCTTCCCCGTCCGGCAAATGGGATAAGGGATTACTGAAAAAATAGACTCTTTGCTGTCTGGTTGAGATAGGTTTATATTTATCGGCATGCAAATAATATTTGAAGGCGATATAAGCATGAAAATGGAAATTTACGGCTTTAAGGCAAGAGTACACAAGGACGGAAACTTGCTTGTTGGAGAGATTCCAGAGTTACACATACACGACCAGGCTAAAACCATGCGCGAGCTTGAAAACGAGCTAAAGGACGCTGTCGACACTGTGATAGAGTTTGCCTTTCAAGGAAAGCAAAAGAAAGTTGTTGCAAGGTCGCCTCTGCTTAGAAGCCTGCTCATAAAAGCGTAGTTGGTTCCATCCCTAAACTTAGGCCGCTGAAAAGCATTATTCTATTGAAGATTCTCCAGAAGTACTACGGCTATTATGCAAGGCAAGGTCGCGGAGATCACATAGTGCTATTTGATAACAAAGGGCATCATACTGTAGTTCAAGCAGGGAAAGAACTCAGGCCAAGCATAATAAGGTCGATATTGAGGGAAACCAGTCTGGCCTGGGAAGACATCGAAAAATATCTGTAAAGGATGCGAACACTAGCGTATACTATCGTTAGAGAACATTCCTTTAAGGCGGGCTAACGGCCTCCCCGGTCGACAAAAGGGATAATGGGATCGAAGAAAAATTAGACTTCTTAAAGCTAGAAAGTTAACAAGAAGGGGGCATAGTTATAAGTAGAAGGCGTAGTGGCTATAACGGCTGTTCCCAGACTACAAGTATTAGATCTGCTTGTTGAGATGGCGGCAGAGCTTACGACACTCGAAGAATAGTTATTGCCGCCTGATAGATTAATCAAATATCTGTCAAACGCCTTATCTTTTAGGCCCGAAGTCGCTTAGTTTCATTCCTATTGTATCTGCGGTGTTCCTGATCTCTTCTTTATTTTTGGTGATTTCTGCAGAGTGTTTGAGTGACTCATCATATGCGTAAAACAGCCAGCTTGGGGCTCTTTCAGTATCCCAGAACCTACGAACAGCAAGAATCATTCCAAACAAAGGTGCGACAAACGGATTCATGTCCCTGACTTCTTCAGGTACTTTTAAATCGCCCTGTAGCTCTCGCAGAATTTTCTGTGATATTTTGTTCTTTTCAGCTTCATCTGTCGCCTTACTTGCTGCGCCGAACAAAACTATATATTTAGGCTGCATTACCTTATCGAACGCTCCATCGACCAGTTCCTGATTGGATTTTATGAGAAACTTGCCAATCCCGGTGCTTTTCAAGGCATCGTCTGGCATAAACACATCTCTTAACGTCTTTTTTAAAACAGGAGAAACTAGGGGCTTGATCATCTCCTCTGTAATCATACTCCACGTGCCTTCCACGTCCTTTAAGATCTCCTGATTACGTTTGCTTAAAGCATTAAGCCTATCAGACACACCCGCAATCTTACTTTGTATTCTTTCAACATTTATTTCTCGTTCTTCACTCATGATAATCTATAATCATTAGCGGCCTGGACGTATTAAAGGATTAGTATTATTTACATTTTTGGTGTTACTATTTGTTATTATGAGAAATAGGCGTGATGGTAGTCGAATCTGTACATAACCCCCGATTAAAGAGAGAAGCGCAAGCGCCCATCTCTGGAAGGGTGCCGATTTACTGGGCGAGGGCGGCTTCTTCTGATTGAAAGGGCGCAGCCTAAGAGGCAGTAACGCTCGTGGATGCAAACGAGTCCTCCTGGCCTATCACGGCTATCTGGTACTGCGAGCCCGACACTGGCCTGACCTGGTAGATGCCGGAGTTGTAGCCGAGCACGCCGCTGAAGTTCAGCGTGGCGGAGCTGCCTGGCGCCAGCGTGTAGCCGCCGCCTTCGAACTCAGCTTCGCCGGAAGGCATCGCAATCGTGCCGTTCGAGGCTATCAGGAAGGTCAGGCTACCGTACGATCTTATGCGCATGCCTATGTCAGCAAGCGCGTTCTCGCTCGAGCCGAGCTGCGCCTTATCCACGCCGCCAAGGTCCGCGTTAACGTTTCCCGCAACAGAAGCGTTGACTCCCGCCACGGCAGATACGCTCGTGTTCAGGCTGCCTCTCACGGTTAGTGTGCGGAGTACCGCGCTGGTGTTGGAGTTGTCAGCTACGGTAACGGACAGGGTCGTGGTGTTGCCACTAGTGGCTACCGAAGCCGAGGTTATGGTTATGTTTGGCGCGGCGCTGTCAAGTTCGGCCCTGTCGCTGGCCCCGATGTTTACCGATGCGCCAAGCCGTGTCCTCTCCGAGCCGCTTACGTTACCCACCACCGCAGCTCTCGCAGCAGGGGCCAATATGAACTTGACGGAGTTGTTGGTATATACCGTAGCCACCACGGGCGTTATGCTAACCAGCACCCCAGTAGTAGCGCTTATCTTGCTGCCGCTTCTTACCGCCACTGTCAGCTGGCCGTTGGGCACGCTCATGTTGTAGCTCGTTCCGTTTATCGTTATCGTTGCAGAGGTTATGTTGAATCTCACCAGGTTCACGGTTGAGTTGGCGCTTATGTTGGCGTAGCCTATCACCTTGCTCGTGTTTACGGTAGAGAGCAGGTTTACAGTGCCGTTGCCAGTTGCGTTCACCCAGCCTGATCCGGTTCCGCCAGTCACGTGGGCCATCACCGAAGAGTAAGCTATGACCAGCGACTGTGTGCCATTAGGAACCTGAGGCGGGTCGGTTATCAGCATTGGCGTCGCGATGGCGCCGGTGCCTGCGCTGTAGCCCGAAGTTGCGCTGGGCCCTGTGGTGACAACAAACGCTATAACCAGTATTATGACTATTGCAGCTATGCCTATCAACAGGTTCCTTCTTTGCGCCATTAAATCGAGAGGAGTATTAACCTACTATATAGATAAATGCTCGCCTGCGCTTCGGTTTCATTGGACATGCTTTCGTGCGCTGCGCACTCTTGGTTTAATTTTGCCCTAGTTGTTTGACCATGTTCGTGTCCGTCTTGCCCTCTGAGACGGTCTTGTAGCCTTTGATATCCAGAGCGTGACGATCACGGCTATGATCGTTACGATTATCGCGTAGGTGAGGTCGGGCGGCAGGTCGTTCGGTGTGCCGAAGAGCTTGGTGAAGAGCGGGGTGATCGCATTGTTCCACGCCAGCGCTGCGATAAGCCCGAACGCCAGCGTCACCAGAAGCTCAGACCTTCATGCGCTTGAACGCCTGGGTGCCGATCGCCACCATTGCCAGGGCGAAGCCGATCATCACCGCGAAGTCGAGAGGCAGGCCGAAGCTACCTATCCCAAGAATCACAGTCCTGAGGGCGTCAACCGCGTAGGTGACCGGGTTTATGACCACGAAGAGGTAGAGCCACGACGGGAGATTCTGCACCGGGAAGAGCGCGCCGCTGAGGAAGAAGAGCGGGAAGATGACGAAACTGCTTATCAGCCCAAAGCCCTCCGGGCTTGTCATTACCGATCCTATGATCAGGCCTACGCTGAGTATCGAGACCATCAGCAGGAGTATTATCAGGACCGTCGCTATTGCCGAGAGTATGCTGAAGTGTATGCTGAAGAAGAGCGCCCCGAGGACCATGAGAATCGCTATCTCTATTATGCCGTCGGTGGCGCCCCCCATCACCTTGCCGAAGAAGATGGTGGTGCGGCTCAAAGGCGCAACCAGCACCTCCTTAAGGAAGTCAACGCGCCTGTCGAATATTATGTAGAGGCCGAAGAAGAGCGAGCCGAAGAGCACGGTCATGGCCAGTATGCCCGGGTAGATGAACGAGGTGTAGCTCGTGCCCGATATCCCCTCTATGCTGGAGCCCAGTCCCGTACCGAATATCACCAGCCAGAGCAGAGGCTGCACCAGCGATGAGACTATCCTGGACTTCTCCCTGAGGAAGACCTTGAACTCCCTCAGCCACAAGGCGTACAATCCAGTAATCTCGCTCATATCATCACCTGTTGGAGTTCACCATGCGCTCGAAGAAGCCGCCCTCGCCCTCCTGGTCGCGTATCTCGCTGCCGGTATAGTGCAGGAAGACGTCATTCAGCGTGGGAGCCCTCATCTCCACGTTCTCTACGGAGCCAACGGCCTTGAGTATCTCCTGTATGTGCTTGCTTGCATCTGTAACAGTGAGCACAAGCACCCCGTTATCGCGCTGCACGCGCTTCACGTACCTTAGCCTCTTGAGTGCTGCAAGGTTGGGCCTTGAGACCTGCAGCCTTATGACATCGCCGCCGAGCTTCTTCTTCATGTTGCCAGGGGTGTCGAGCGCAACTATCCTTCCGTGGTCGATTATCGCAAGGCGGTCGCATAGCATGTCCGCCTCTTCCATGTAGTGCGTTGTTATGATTATCGTGACATTCTTCTCCTTGGACAGCCCCTTGATGTACGACCAGAGGTGCTGCCTTGTCTGGGGGTCGAGGCCAAGAGTGGGCTCGTCCAGGAAGAGTATCTTGGGCTCGTGGAGCAGGCCGCGCGCGAGCTCGAGCCTACGTCGCATGCCTCCCGAGTAGTTCCTAACGCGCTCATGTTGCCTTGCGGTGAGGTCAACAAGCTTGAGCACGTCATCCATCTTCTCGTTTATGTTGCGCATGTCCACTCCGTACATCAGTGCGTGCAGGTAGAGGTTCTCCCTTCCGCTGAGCAGGTCGTCCGAGCTAGGGTCCTGGAAGACGAAGCCGATGCTGTGCCTCACCTTCGACGACTCCTTCCTCACGTCGAATCCGCCGACGCTGGCGGTGCCGGCGCTAGGAGGCAGCAGCGTGGCGAGCATGGAGAGCGTGGTTGTCTTGCCCGCGCCGTTAGGCCCAAGCAGGCCGAAGATCTCTCCCTCATTGACCTTGAAGCTGAGCCTGTTGACAGCAGTGAGCTTCCCGAACCTCTTGGTGAGGTTCTTGGTTTCTATGACATGCATCATATCAGCAAATGGAGTAGAATCGGTGCGGGTTGATAATAAACCTTGCCCTAGCTCACTTATTTTAAGCTTGGTTGCATATGCTACTCGTGCCGGGGTGGCAGAATCTGGTTAATGCGCCGGTCTTGAATCAACTAGGTTCAAGAGCTGAATTGTGATGCGAAGAAAACCGGTTCCCTTACGGGATTTAGGGTTCAAATCCCTACCCCGGCGAACCCAAATCCCTATTCCTTAACATTGCCGCAAGCATCTAACCGCGCAGCTTTCTGCGAACGTACACTTCGGCTCCACCATCGTGCCTGGCCACGCCAAGTAGTTGCAGCGAGCTAGAAGAAGACCAGAAGTTCTTGAGCCTCTCTGTGTCGCTGGTTCCGGCATGATTGCGCACTAGGGCAGCTATTGAGTCATATCCGCCTGCGCCGGGTAGCTTTGCCACAAACGCCCCGTTCTTCTTAGACTCCTCTATGAGCGAGGTAGCATCATCTGGCTCTATGCCTACGCCACTCATCTCCCCGAACCTCTTCGTTGCCAGCCTTGCCCTATCGAACGCTTCCTTGAAGTCGGAGAGCGTGCCTTCAGAGATGTCTCCTCTGCTTATCTTCCTGAGGTGCGAGATTGAAAGCTCGTTCTCCTTGTTCATCTCCCCGACGGCCTGTGAGTATCTTTCTGGCTGCTCCTGCTTGAACTGGCCGGCACTCCTGGCCATGCTGGTGGTTATCGCGGCATTGCCTGAGAAACTTGCCATCAGGAAGTCGAAGGCACGAGGCAGCGGGAGATGCTCTATGGAGTAGTCCCAACTCCTCTCTGTTATTGCCCTGACATCTTCCCCTACATACTCTGCAGGAAAGCTCCTGACTATTTCAGGGCTGTACCTAGAGTAGATTATGTCTCCATGTGTGGCTGCGGCTATGTCGAATCCGCTGCCCACCTTGCCTGTGGCGACAGCGTGTGCCAATTGGGAAAGTTTGTGAAGTGCATCGTTTTCCTCCACACCCACACCGAACGCCTTGAGCACCGCGCTTATTGTAGCGACTGTGACCGCTGCGCTGCTTCCTAGGCCGGCCTTGGCTATCTTCAGTCTGTTCTCGCTGATCACATACGCGAGGGCGCCGTCGTTCTCTGTCCTGAGGCTCAGTCCAGACAGCGCGTGGCCTGTAGCGTGAGCGTACATCAGAGCTATCTGCAACGCAGTCTTGACCAGATGGAGTTCTGCGGGTTCGTTCATGAGCACCCGGCAGCTGCTTGGATCAATGCTGCCGCTTATCCTCTGATCAAACTGCGGCACGTCAAGCACGATCGTGTTATCTGAACGCAGCTTGACGCGTGCGTGGACGCCCGCATCAACCGTAGTGACGTATCCTACGTTGGGCCTCTCCAATATCGAAAACCCTCCGAGCCACAGTATCTTTCCGTGCGCGACGGACTCTATCTCTTCCAGTCCTTCACCTCTTCCCCCTGGGCCTTCCTACAATGGGCTTAGCAGTCTCTCTGTCTATCAGGTGACCCTCTCTGTCAGCGACGAGGCGTGGGCCTCTGCCGGGTCTGGATTCGAGGACCTCAATCACACCAGAGACGCTGCTGACCGCATTAAGCACCTTCTTCTTGTGCTTATTCAGCGTGATTATGTGGGCGTTTGGACCGGCATCAAAGGTGTATGCGGCTATGGTCTTCCCGGCATTCTCATTCAGCTCGTGTATCCTGAGCACTATCCTTCTAGAGACGTCGTTCATGTACAGAATAGGGGGCCATGTGTCAAGCATCGTTGCGTGCATGCTGTTGCTGTCTTTCATGGTTATCTCGGCCAGGGTCTCGAAATCCCTTGCGCGTATGGCGCGTTCGAGTCTGGCTGATGCGGTTTCTGCGTAGCCGGGCCTGCTTTTATAGAGGCTGCTCGTCCCTACAGTCTGCTTCATCCCGGCCCTTGAAGAGATGTGTTTTTTTGACTTGGACACTATTGCAATCAGGTTCACAAGCGCGGGCCAGTGGTTCTCGTCCGCTATCTGTCTGGCGTACGAGTCCGAGCCGTCCCTCCTCGTACCTTTCTCCCACTTGACGAAGCCACCGAAAAGGCTCCTGCATGCGCTCCCGCTGATCTGCCTCGCCATTATCGACATTTCACGCTGACTCATGCTCAGCCCTAGCGCCTTCGACGCAACAAAAGCAAGCGTTGCGGCTCCCGACGCACTGGAGGCGATGCCTGCTGAGCTGGGAAACGAGTTGTAAGACACGACCAGAGCCTTCGTCTTGGATTTGGCCATCTCCCTGAACTTATCAATAGTGGAAAATCTTTCGCGCGCTTCTCGATCGTCGAGATCCTGCTTCATTCCGTTTATGTATATCTCGTCTTTCCTGAGTTTCTTTGAGAAGAGTATGCTCGTCTTGGTATAGAGAGGGAGAGATAGCGTGATGCTTATCGATGAGTTGTGCGGGAGTATGCGTTTTTCGTCCCTTTTCCCCCAGTATTTCACCAGTGCGATATTGGGGCTTCCGACAGCGGTATACACCTTACCTTCCATGTGCACGGCCTCATCATATTGGGGAATGAACTCTTTTATTACTTCGGAGATCGGTTGCAAGTGCACGCTTGAAATCGCTTGCACATGAAAGTTTCTTTGGCGTCTTTATAATGGTTGGCTTTAAATACTCTGCCGACCAATTCCTGATGCTGTTTATGGGGGAAAAGAAGGGAGCGGTACTGGGCAGGCAGGTGAAGGACCTCAGGCTCTCTAAGGGCATGAGCGTGAAAAGGCTCATAACCGAGATGAGCTCTATGGGAGGCTTCTCGGCGCAGCATATGGTCAACGGCGTAGAGATACTGGACCGCATGCTCAAGGACAAGAAGTCGTTCAACTTCCTCTCCTTCCCGGCGGACATCGTCGCCACGGGGCTTCGCGGGGCGCTGGCACAGGCGGTGAAGCACTTCGATGCAATAATAACCACCGGCGGTACGCTCGACCACGATCTGGCACGCGCTTACGGCGGACACTACAATCTTGGCAGCTTCTACGCTGACGATGCGGAGCTGCACAAGCGCAAGGTCTACAGGCTCGGAAACGTATTCATAGAGCAGAAGGAGTACGGGCTTGCGGTAGAAGACTACTTCAACGAGATCATGGAAGATATCTACAAGTCCAAGGACTACAAGACCGAGTACAGCGCGTCTGAGCTGATCTGGGAGTTCGGCAAACGCATGAAGGACAACGGCTCCATAATCAGGCAGGCATATTTGCACAACGTGCCGATATTCAACCCCGGCATACTCGACGGCGCTTTCGGCACCCAGCTCTCAATCTTCTCGCAGACCCACAATTTCAAGCTCAACCTGATCAGGGACGAGCTTAAGCTCAGCGACATCTCGTTCGACAACAAGACCACGGGCGCTCTGATGATCGGCGGAGGAATAAGCAAGCATCACGTTATCTGGTGGTCGCAATTTAAAGGTGGATTAGATTACGCAGTATATATAACGACAGCCACACAGTTTGATGGAAGCTTATCTGGTGCTCGACTTACGGAAGCAGTTTCTTGGGGAAAGATTAAGGAGAAGGCAAAGTACGTGACCATCGATGGCGACGCCACTATAATACTGCCGGTCATGCTCTCGGCGCTTGATATCGTATAATGGCGCATATGATGACGAAGTATCTAGTAACCGCGGAAAGCGTGACAGAGGGTCATCCGGACAAGGTTGCTGACATAGTCTCTGACTCGGTGCTCGATGCCATAATAGGCAAGGACCCTGCAGCACACGTGGACTGCGAGACCATGATAATGCAGGGCACGGTGATCATAACAGGCCAGATAACCACCAGGGCTTACGTAAACATACCCGACATCGCAAGAAAGGCGCTGAAGGAGATAGGGCTGGACAACGCAAAGGACGGATTGGACTGGAGCACCTGCGGCGTGATAACCTCGATAGAGGAGCAGTCACCGGACATAGCGCTCGGCGTCGATGAGAGGAAGGGCCTGGAGATAGGCGCGGGCGACCAGGGGTTCGTCTTCGGCTACGCATGCAGCGAGACTCCAGAGCTCATGCCCATGCCGACGATGCTCTCACACAAGCTGGTAAAGCGTCTCACCGAATGCAGGAAGAAGGGCATAATCCCCTACCTCAGACCTGACGGCAAGTCCCAGGTCACTGTGGAATATGTTGACGGAAAGCCGAAACGGGTCGACACCGTGGTCATAGCGGCGCAGCATGTGGACGGAAGCACGATAGGAAGGGTGAGGCGCGATATTGAGGCGAAGGTCATCAGGCACGCGATACCGCGCGGGCTGATGGACAATAAGACAAAGATAATAATCAACGGGACCGGGAAGTTCACGATAGGCGGTACACTGGCCGACTCGGGGCTGACCGGCAGGAAGACGGTGGTTGACGGCTACGGCAGCATAGGAAAATCTGGAGGCGGCTGTTTCAGCGGCAAGGATCCTACAAAGGTGGACAGATCTGGAGCTTATTACGCAAGGTACATCGCGAAGAACATAGTGGCTGCCGGTCTTGCGGAGAGGTGCGAGGTGCAGATCGCGTATGCGATCGGAGTCGCCAGGCCGGTCTCGTTCTACGTCAATACTCTCGGGACCGGGAGGATAAGCGACGAGAGGATAGCCAGACTTGTGGAGAGGCATTTCGACATGCGCCCAGGAGCGATAATAAGGCAGCTAAGCCTGCGCAAGCCCATATTCAAGAGAACCGCGGCATATGGCCACTTCGGGAGAGATGGCCCTGGGTTCAGCTGGGAGCGAACTGACAAGGCAGCAGAACTGAGAAGAAGCAGCAAAGCGTTGAGATGACAGGACACAGGCAACTACCCTTGTTTCTTGCGGCTATAGTGCTGTTTGCGTTATACGTTGGCATGGTATCCTTTGCCAGCGCCCAGGTTGGCACAGCATCCCCGATTCCATCCGAAGTTTCGGTAGGCGTCGGTACCAGGATCAGCAACTTCCTGGTGCAGAAGGTGGATCCGACGAACGGCACTGTCTCAGGGCTGCTCTACGTCATCTATCCCCTGGCCTACGTCAACGGCACTAAGACAGCGCTGCGTAGAGGCGACACCATAGGATACGCGTGCGACAACACCGAATGGCGCCTTGTGGGCATAGATCCGGGCAGCGGCGCCGCTCTCTTCTCAAAAATCTGGACGAAACCCGGACCGTGCCCGCTCTGATTCAACGAATCTGCGACTATGAGAGCGTTATCTCTATCTGCACAGCGTCAGGAACCGGTATGCGCATTATCTGCCTGAGCGCCTGGTCGCTTCCGTCTATCTCGACAAGCCACTTGTGCATGCGCATCTCCCAGTGGTCAAAGGTATGAGAGCCGTCGCCGCAGTTGGTCTTGCGTGTGGGTATGATCATTCGCCTTGTGGGGAGGGGGATAGGTCCCCTGCACTTGACGTTTATGCCCTTGGCTATGTCAACTATCTGCTTGGCTATATCGCGCACTGAGGCCATGTTCTTGCTTATCAGCTTAATTCGCGCTACTGGCATTCATCAACCCTGCTTCTTGACGATGTCGAGCACTACGCCCGCAGCCACTGTCTGGCCCATGTCCCTGATTGCGAACCTTCCCAGAGCCTTGAAGTCGCTGAACTTCTCGAGGCAGATGGGCCTGCTCGGCTTGATCTTGACTATGGCCACGTCTCCGGTCTTGATGAACTCAGGGTTCTTCTGAGCAGTCTGGCCCGTCTTCGGGTCCTTCTTCTCGGTTATCTCAGTTATCGTGCACGCGATCTGCGCCGTGTGGATGTGGAAGACAGGCGAGTATCCAGGAGCTATCGCGGTCGGGTGGTTTATGACCACTATCTGTCCGGTGAACTCGTCAACGACCGAAGGCGGGTTGCTCGCCGGGCCTATAACGTCTCCGCGGTGTATGTCCTTCTTGTCCACTCCTTTTATGTTGAATCCTATGTTGTCTCCGGGCTCTGCCTTCTGCAGCTGCTGGTGGTGCATCTCGATGCTCTTTACATCGGTCTTCACTCCCGCAGGCATTATGATTATCTGGTCTCCAGGCTTGAGCACTCCGGTCTCTACCCTTCCGACAGGCACAGTTCCGAATCCGGATATGCTGTACACGTCCTGTATGGGGAGCCTGAGAGGCTTGTCCGTCTCCTTCGTAGGAACTGTGAACGTGTCAAGCGCCGCGAGCAGCGTCGGGCCGTTGTACCAGCCGAGCTTGTCCGACTTCTCCTTTACGTTCTCTCCCGTGAGGGCCGAGTAAGGAATGAAGAGTATCTTCGCCGTGTCGTAGCCTATCGCCTTGAGGAAGCTTGAGACCGAAGCCTTCGTTGCCTCGAACTTTGCCGAGTCAAATCCGACTGCGTCCATCTTGTTTACCGCGACGATAAGCTGGTTTATCCCGAGTATCTTCGCGAGCTGCGCGTGCTCCCTCGTCTGGGTCTGCACGCCTTCCTGGGCAGAGCATACGAGCACAGCGGCGTCAGCCTGGCTTGCTCCCGTGATCATGTTCTTTACGAAGTCCCTGTGTCCAGGTGCGTCTATGATCGTGAAGTAGTACTTCGCCGTCTGGAAGTCCTTGTGCGCTATGTCTATCGTGACTCCTCGCTCCCTCTCTTCCTTGAGCTGGTCCATGACGAAGGCGAACTCGAACGTTGCCTTGCCGAGGGCCTTTGCCTCCTCTCTCAGCTTGTTGAGGTCCTGCTCGCTAACCGCTCCAGCAGCATACATCAGCCTTCCTACCGTGGTCGACTTACCGTGGTCGACGTGACCTATGAAGATCAGATTCATGTGTGGTTTTTCTGCCATTTTCATCTACCATTTAAGTGTGATATATTCCTGAGCTGAGCGCAGGATTCGAGAGAAAAGCGCCCCCTTGAACGCTACTAATTAGCGGATAACGTATTTAAAGGTTTGTGTGAAAAGCCGTCGGCTGTAAGGGATTTAGCGGCGAGCGACCCCAAGATATTTATACTTTTATAAGACTAATACAATCCGCTTGTTCTCCCGCAAGTACTGCATTCGTGCAGGAGGGATTTGATGCTAGAAGAGAAGTACCAGGAGTTCGAGAAGTTCATAGACGAGAATAAGAACCAGAGGAAGTTCGAGCAGAGCGTAGAGCTTGCGATAAACTTCAAGGGCGTGGACTTCTCAAAGCAGACAAACAGGCTCAACGTAGACGTGCTGCTGCCAAACGGCCGCGGCAAGACGAACAAGCTTGCAATATTCGCCACTGATAAGAACTTCGTGGCGGGTGCGCGCGAGAAGGGCATAGATGTCATAGACGGCAACGACCTTCCGACAATAGCAAGCGATAAGGAGAGGATGAACTCGCTTCTCGGTTACGACCTGCTGGCACAGCCGAATCTCATGCCCAGCATAGCAAAGCAGCTTGGACCGTTCCTCGGACCGAGGAACAAGATGCCTAAGCCTGTCATGAGCGTGCAGGACCTGGACAGGATGGCCGGAGAGACAAACAAACGCATCTCGATAAAGAACAAGGGCAAGTTCCTGCCAACGGTGCACTGCGTTGTGGGCAGCGAGAAGATGGAAACGAAGAAGATATACGAGAATATTCAGGAAGTAGTAAGGGACGTCAACGATGCGGTAGGGGCAAACAGGATACGCTCCGTATACGTCAAGCTCACGATGAGCAAGCCCCTTCAGCTGGTGTGAACATGGCAATGGTAAAGTCGCAAAAGGTCGAGTACGTAAAGAAGCTCCAGAAGGAGATAGCGAGCTACAAGACCGCCGCGATAATGCCGATAGACGGCGTGCCGGACAGGCTCCTGCAGAAGGTAAGGAACGAGCTGAAGCCTGACGCGCGCATGATAATCGCAAGAAAGACGCTGCTCTCCAAGGCGGTGGGCAAGGAGAAGCTGGAACTACTCGGCAAGAGCATGGACAAGAACTTCGCGCTCGTGCTCTCTAACAAGGAGCCGTTCGAGCTCTACAAGACGATACACTCAAGCAAGCTCAGGCTAGGCGCGAAGCCCAACCAGATTGCGCCCGAGGACATACGCATAGAGCCAGGAGACACTAACATAGCCCCAGGCCAGACGGTGACCGAGCTGAAGAGCGCGGGAGTCGATGTGCAGATACAGAAGGGCAAGGTGATAATCTCGAAGGGTAAGGTGCTCGTGGAGAAAGGCAAGAAGATAACTGGTGCCGTTGCCAACGCGCTGAAGATACTCGACATAAAGCCGTTCGAGATAGCGCCGAGGTTGAGCGTGGCGCTCTTCGACAACCTGTCGTACAGCGACGCTGCGCTTGGAATAGATGAGGAGTTCGTGAGAGGCGAGCTGCTGAAGGACTTCGCCCAGGCATATGCGATAAGCCTCGAAGCGGGAATAGTGACGCAATACAACGCGAACGTATTCATAATGCGCGCGTACAGGAGCGCGATTGCGCTCGGACTCGAGGCAAAGGTGCCCGAGGACGAGATCGTGAAGATGCTGATGGCGAACGCCGCCGCGCAGGCAGGCGAACTCGCAGGCAAGACCGGAGTTGATACTGAATAGGTGAAAAAATGGAGTACATATACGCTGCTCTGTTGCTCGATGCAGCCGGAAAGGAAGTTACTGAAGACAGCATAAAGGGTGTTGTCAAGGCTGCGGGCAAGGAGCCCGATGAGGCAATGGCCAAGTCTGTGGTTAGCGCCCTGAAGGGCGTAAACATAAAGGACGTCATAAAGAACGCGCAGACGATGCAGGCCGCGGCGCCAGCCGCTGCAGCTCCGGCACAGGCTTCAAAGGCAAAGGAAGAGAAGAGCGAAGCAGACGAGAAGAAGAGCGAAGAGGAAGCAGCAAGCGGACTGGCAAGCCTCTTTGGCTGAAAGGCAGCGTGCCGAATTGGCACATGCTCTTTGGAAGGGCTAGCGTATATGTACTCCAT
>JAMCYP010000023.1:0-61290 GCA_023476545.1 Candidatus Martarchaeota archaeon
GGCCAGCGATGTACATCGGCACCACGGGCAGCGCTGGCGTCCTCCACCTTCTATTCGAAGTGCTTGACAACTCTGTTGATGAAGCTCTGGCAGGCTACGCAAAGAGCATATCGATCAAACTCTCCCAGGATGAAACGGGGGACATCGCAGAGGTCAGCGACGACGGCAGGGGCATACCTGTGGGAATGATGCCCAAATTCAACAAGAGCGCGCTCGAAGTCATCATGACCACACTCCACAAGGGTGCGAAGTTCAACAACGACACCTACAAAATATCAGGAGGGCTCCATGGGGTGGGACTGACTGTTGTCAACGCGCTGTCTGAGTTCACGGAGGTCACAGTAAGGAGAGAGGGCAACACCTACAAGCAGAACTTTGCAAGAGGGCTGCCGCAGGGCGACATCCAAACAACCGGTCCTGCAACAGACACAGGAACCACGATACGTTTCAAGCCCGATGGCGAGATATTCCCTGCGCTCAAGTTTGACTCGTCGCTTCTCAAGGACAGGCTCAGGTACCTGGGCTTTCTAAACCCGAAGCTCAAGATAACACTTATTGATGACAGGTCAAACGACCACGAGGAAGAGGTGTTCTTCTCTGAAAAGGGGATGGAGGACTTCATGGGCTACCTCAACGCGGGCCAACAGTCGATTACAAGCATAATTCACGAAAAACGGCAGGAGAGCGGCATTGTTGTTGAGTTCGCAGTGCAGTACGTCAACTCCTACGACGAGCGCATGGAATCCTTTGTCAACAACATAAGAACCATGGAGGGAGGCACGCACGTCAGCGGATTTCACTCAGGACTTTCGCGAGCGGTCGTCAACTATATCTCCAAGAACAGCAAGAACGGCTCCAAAATATCCGGGGAGGATACGCGCGAAGGGCTGAGCGCCATAGTGAGCGTACTGATGCCAAATCCTGAGTTTGAGGGGCAGACCAAGGAGAAGCTTGGCAACCAGACCATGAAGAGCCTGGTGGAGAGCGTCGTGTACTCTACAATGAGCAGGTACCTGGAAGAGCACCCCGGCGACGCCAAGGGGATAATAAGCAAAGCGGAGAGCGCGATGAACGCCAGGGAGAGCGCAAGGCGCGCGAGAGACCTTGCAAGGAAGAAGAGCATCTTCGAGAACGCGGTTCTACCAGGCAAGCTGGCAGACTGCATAGAGAGCGACCCGGAGAAGGCAGAGCTCTTCATAGTAGAGGGGCAGAGCGCAGGAGGCTCGAGCAAGGAGGGTAGGGACAAGCAGATACAGGCAATACTCCCTCTTAGGGGCAAGATCCTCAACGTTGAGAAGGCAAGCGATGAGCGCATATTCCAGAGCGCAGAGATAAACACGCTTGTGACCGCGCTCGGCACTGGTATACGAGAGACCTTTAACGCAGAGAAGACCAGGTACAAGAAGATAATCATAATGAGCGACGCGGATGTTGACGGAAGCCACATCCGAACGCTCCTACTGACCTTCTTCTACAGGTTCATGAAGAAACTGATAGAGCAAGGCTGCGTCTACATAGCACAGCCGCCCCTGTACAAGGCGTCAGCAGGCAAAGCATCCGCATATGCGTATACCGACCAGGAGCTTGAACAGCTGAGGCCCAAGCTTGGAGAGAAGATGGAGGTGCAGAGGTACAAGGGCCTCGGAGAGATGAACGCCGAACAGCTCTGGGAGACCACGATGAACCCAGCAAACAGGGTGTTGAAGCAGGTGACCGTTGCCGACGCCGCCCGTGCCGACAGGCTCTTCTCGATACTCATGGGTGTTGACGTACCGCAGAGGAGAAAGTTCCTGGAGGAACACTCCGGAGACGTCAGGTTCCTTGACATATGAGGCGAATGCTTGTCTAAAGTCACTAGTGTCGTATTGGAAGAGGAGCTGCAGTCCAGCTACCTTGACTACGCGATGAGCGTAATCATAGACCGAGCCATCCCTGACGCGCGCGACGGCCTCAAACCAGTACAGCGCAGGATCCTCTACGCCATGTACAAGATCAACAACATCCACTCCCAGCCAACGAAGAAGAGCGCGAGAGTCGTAGGTGAGGTTATTGGAAAGTTCCACCCCCATGGCGACATACCCATATACGACGCGCTGGTAAGGATGGCCCAGCCGTTTTCCATGAACCACACGTTGGTTGAAGGCCAGGGCAACTTCGGATCTGTGGATGGCGACCCTCCGGCGGCAATGCGTTATACCGAGGTCAGGCTCTCAAAGATGGCAGACGATCTGCTGGCGGACCTTGACAAGGAAACTGTCAAGTTCCTGCCAAACTTCGACAACACGGAGGAAGAGCCTGAGGTGCTCCCCACCAAGCTACCAAACCTTCTGATAAACGGCGCCGCGGGAATAGCAGTAGGCGTAGCGACCAACATCCCGCCGCACAATCTTTCAGAAGTATGCGACGCCGTGCTGCATCTCATCGACCACAAAGAAGCCACTGTCGAGGAACTGCTGGAGATAATCAAGGGCCCCGACTTTCCTACAGGAGGGACCGCAATAATGAGCCAGAACTCCACACAGGGCTACAAATACGGACGCGGCCAGGTGACGGTCCGCGGCAAGGCTGTAATAGAAGATAACGGGTCCAGGATAAGGATAAACGAGATTCCGTATAATGTCAACAAGGCGAACCTCGTAGAGACCATAGCGAACCTGGCGAGGGAGAAGCGCGTGCAGGGAATCAGGGACATACGCGACGAGACAGACAGGACCGGGCTCAGCGTCGTCATAGATCTCTCCAGAGACGCAAACGCGGAGCAGATACTCAACCAGCTATACAGACACACGCAACTTGAGATGACCGTGCCGCTCATAAGCCTGGCCATCCAGGGCAGAATACTCAAGAGCTTCAGCCTGATACAGATGATCAACGCGTTCATAGCCCACAGGCGCGACGTGGTGACAAAGAGGAGCGCGTTCGAGCTCGGCGTGGCAAAGAACCGCATGCACATTGTCGAAGGACTCATCATAGCGGTCTCAAGGATATCGGAGGTGATAAAGACCATAAAAGAGAGCAGGGAGACCGCAGAAGCGCGAGCCAACCTCATCTCAGGCTTCGGGCTTACGGAGAAGCAGGCCAACGCCATACTGGACATGCGCCTGGGGAAGCTGACCCTGCTGGAGAGCGACGCCATGAACAAGGAGAGGCAGGAACTCAACGATACGATAAAGTACTACACTGAAGTGCTCGCGGACCCCGCCAAGATCGACTCGATAATCAAGGAAGAGACAAGGGAGATGAAGAAGAGGTACGGCAGGCCCAGGCGCACCGAGATACTCCACATGGAGCAACAGCTCGAGATAACAGACGAGGACCTGATAGACAACAATGAGGTGAGCGTCATCTTGACCAACTCCGGCTACGTCAAGAGGATGGGAATAGAGAGCTACAAGGAGCAGGACAGGGGAGGCAAGGGCATAATCGCAATGAACCTGAAGGCGGACGACTTCGTTAAGCACATGATAACCCCAAGGAACAAGGACTACATAATGTTCGTCTCCAACAAGGGCAGGGCCTACTGGCTAAAGGCATACAACATACCCGAGGGCAGCAGGTACTCGGAAGGAAGGGCGATAGTCAACCTCCTGAACATCCATGACGAGAAGATAGTGACTATGTTTAAGATAAACGATTTTGAGAAAGCGAGCATAATCTTCCTCACTACAAAAGGGCTGGTGAAGAAGACCGATGCCGCTCTCTTCTCAAGACCCAGAATAACCGGCGTGAGAGCCGTCTCGCTCAACGATGGCGACGAGATAGCTGACGTTATCGTCATGCGCGAACAGAAGTACCTTGTCATAGCCACGAAGAACGGTAAATCGATACGTTTTGACGAGAATGATGTACGGTCTATGGGAAGATCTGCCGCCGGAGTGCACGGCATAAGGCTGCACGACGGTGACGTTGCAAAGAACCTCATAGCAGCAAATGAGGAAGGCAGCATACTCACCGTGTCGGAGAAGGGCTACGGAAAGATAACCGAGATCGGCGAGTACAGGATGCAGGGCAGGGGAGGCGGAGGGGTCCTGAACCTCAAGACAAACGATAAGACTGGCCCTGTGGCCAAGGCGTTATTCGTGAGCAAGGAAACAAAACTGCTCCTGATAAATTCCAAGGGAGTAAGCATCATGATACCGATAGCGTCTATTCGGGTTACGGGCAGGGCAGCGAGTGGGGTCAGACTGATGAAGGTAGAACCCGGAGCCAAAGTCATAGATGCAAGATTGATGGAAGATGGTGTATCTATGCAGGCAGCACCAGATGCAGCCGGTCAAGTAACATAGCTGTACTCAGAATCGTCTTTCTAGATGTGCCAGCTCATCGAAAGCCATCACAACTGCCGGGACCAACGGCCACCTGCCGTTGTACTTTCGAACCAGATTCAGATCTTTAGCATTTTGGCGCTGAATTTCATCCTCTTTTTCCCCATTTGCCTTTCTCTCTTCTTCTGGGTAATTAGGCACTAGTATTTCGTTTACTCCGAGGGTCTGTAAATTTGTTGCAAATCCTTCTACATGACCTACGTGCGTTACGACCGCGGGGGCCTTTCCAAGATTCGCCACCCGCGTCATATCTGCCGCAACTACATCTGCAAACCACGCCTCTCTGTCGCTTACGAGCCACCTTCTCAAAGCAGAAAATTCTCTTTTTTGCTCCGAAATCGCAAAGTTAGATTCCGTATCCAAGGTACTTCTCGTCCAATCTATAAATCTCATCGTGTAGAAATCTCTGAATCTCATATCTTGATCTAGGCCGTGTATTTCGCAACCGCACTCCCAAGCGGTCTGAAAGAGTGGTTTATAGTGCTCGTCCGGAGCCCAGTGTGATGATAGGTTTATCCGAGACCAGAGACCGGCAAAGTTCATATCGCCGTCGGATGAAAGTTTTGTGCCCCGATCAACGATGCCTTGCGGGAGGCATTCAAAATACACAACAAGGCTATTTTGTGGCTGTTCCTGTATGAGCCTCGCCACTCTCTCTTCTGATTTCTCTTCGCTATGGTTCTCTTGAAGGACAAGTACCTTTGCCATGTTAAGTGTTGTCTTTTCCCTCCTTAAATACATTCACATTAAGGTAGAAATTACTTGGACCTCAGATGGTTGCCGCCATTGACGTAAACCTCTTCGCCATTAAGGTATTCTGCTTCTTCGGAGTCTAGGTAGTAGATTACTCTCGCCACATCTTCAGGGGTACAATTTCTCCCCAACGGATTTTCTTTTGCCATCTTCTCCCATCCTGCATCGTCAACCCCCCACGGATCCCAAAGGGGCGTTCTGGTAACTCCGGGGTTCACCGAATGAGTTCTTATTCCATATTTTGCTAGTGCAACTGCACACGTTTTTGTGAAATTCATCTTTGCCGCTTCAGCAGCTGCTGCTGCTGGAAAAGAAGGCTGCGCCTCATATGCCCAAGAAGATGTAATATTGATTATTGTAGATCTCTTTGCGGCTTTGAGCAAGGGCAGGGCGTTTTTAGTTAGCAAAAAGGTTCCCATCACTCTTACTCCAAACGTCTCTTCCCACCTGTCTGATGTAATCTTCTCTATAGAAGTAAGGTAATCCACCGCTGCGTTATTTATCAGGAGATTCAGTTTACCGTGCCGCCTTCTGATTTTGTCAGTCAACTTTTTGATTTGTTCTTCTTTTCTGACGTCGAGAAGCTCAAGTGACACATTCTCGTTTTTCTTAAAAGTTTTCTCAGCAAGCGTTTTATCTTTCAAGTATGTAGCGTACACAAAATAATTGTGCTCAGAAAGAAAACGCGTAATTCCCGCACCTATGCCTCTTGAAGCCCCAGTTACTAAGGCTGTCTTCATCCCATTCACCACTAGGCACTGTGTCTAGCAGGCTTAATATAGCTACTTCCAGTACTTCTTGGTCCTGACGAAGTTCTTCTGCGCCTCGAGTATGTGTCACTTGAACTGCCTGTGGCTCTTTCTCAGCAGTTTCAGCATCCGTGCAGCCGTAGAAGCTCCGACTCCGTATACCGACAGCGCCGCGACCGCCCTGCTGCCATAAGCGTCCACCAACCCCGCCTCAATCATTGCCTCTTTGTACTGCCTGTTCTCAATGTGACCTAGTTCCTTGCCAGCAATCTTCTTGCGTATCGCCCCGGATTTCTGTTCGTTTCCCATGCACACCATGGGGCTCTTGCACTTTGGGCACGCAACCTTCTCGTCCTTCTTTACGTGCACCTGCTTCGAGAATTCAAAGCCGCAGTACGTGCACAAAAGCTCGGCCTTTTTGCCGTCTATCTTCTGCTCCATCTCGTTTATGGTCGCCTCATCCGGCATGACCGGCAGGAGCAGCTCCCGGTAAGCGTACGTCGCCTTCATTATCTCCTCTGCCAGCGGGGACGCGTTTCCTTCGAGGATGCTTATTCGAAAGGCGCCGCTGTGCAGCCCCTCAATAAACTCCATCGCGCTTGCCAGGTCAAAGTAGTTCTTCTTCAGGTCGCGCACCGTCTCTTCTGCAATAGGCGAGTCTCTGTAGAACCTGACCAGCCTGTCCGTGTTGCTTTTTGTTACCGTCGCCTTCTTCTCCACGATTCCGAACAGCTTGCAAACCTGCACAAACTTGTATCTGAATAGATCCGTGCTTGCGATGAAGCTGTCGCTGTTTATTATTGCGCTAAGGTCGTAGTTCTTTATCGTCTCGAATACCTTCTTCATGCTTGGCCTGCGCTTTACGCCCCCGAAGTCCATTATCAGGGCATACGGTGTTGCCCTTACCGAGACCCTGCCTCCGGAAGACTGCGCGGCCACGTATCCGACAACCTTTCCCAGAAACTCGTTCGCCAGCTTGCCAAGGGCCATGTGAGCCACCGCATAACCTTCAAGTTCCTCAATCACAAGTTTGTCCTCAGAAGGCAGGAAGCGCAGCTTTTGGGAGTCTATGAACTTCACCACGTTATCGTAGGTAGGCTTTCCTATTATGTCTCCATGCACATCAACCCCTTTCTCCAGCACCTTGTAAACGCCCTTCGCCGTAGAGCTCGAAACGGGTATGTCTTCGCCTTCCCAGTCAGGCACAGCGGCCTCGAACTCGTCGCTCTGCTCTACGAACACCACGTCCTTGTCAACGCTGACGACCTTCCAGGGCAGGCCCTTCGTTATGAACGTAGCTCCCTCCTCAAGGTAGTTTGTGGCAAACTGCTCGTCCACGGTAGATATTATCCTGTTCCCCACGGTGCTCTTGACATAGAAGCGTACGGTGTCTGGTATTACGCTTATGTTTGAGAAGAAGTAGCCTCTGGACCTGTAGCCTATGCTTGCGCTGCCGTCTTTTAGCCTTATCAGACGCTCACCGTCCAAGAACGAGGCGACCTTCTCGAACTCTTTTGCGCCCAGGTTCGCATAAGGAGCAGAACGCCTCACTATCTCCAGCATCTTCTCCACACGTATCTTCTTGTACTCTAGGACCATCGCACATAGCTGATTTGCAAGCACATCAAGCGCGTTCTCCTCAATTCGCGGCCTCTCGACCTCGCCCCTGCGTGTCTGTTCTATCACCGAGAGCGACTCCAGCGCTTCTATGTTGTTTGCTACGATGACCTTTCCGTACGAGACCTCCTTCTCCCTGTGGCCCCCTCTTCCGATCCTCTGGATCAGGCGCGTCACCTGTCTTGGAGAGCCGTACTGTATTACGAGGTTTATCGAGCCAATGTCTATTCCGAGCTCAAGCGAGCTCGTGGCTATTATGCTTTTTACCTGACCCTCCTTGAACTCATTCTCCACCTTTATCCTTTCTTCCTTATCGAGAGAGCTATGGTGCACCCCGATTCCACCGAAAGGCTCGATCCTGTTGAAGTACACAAGCTTGCTGCCAAGAGACTCCACCACCTGTCTGGTGTTTGCGAATATGAGCGTTGACGCAGACTCTTTTACAAGTTCCGACACTCTCTCTATCCTTGCCACGGTCTGCTGGTCAAGGTTGAACTTCTGGCTGAACTCCACATACGTGCGCGTTGGTTGGTGAGGCATCTCTATACTCACCCTGATGTCCTTCTCGCCTTTGGCATCGATTATCTTGCAGGCGCGGGAGTTGCAGAGGAACCTGCGTGCTTCGTCGCTGTTCCCCAAGGTGGCGCTTATTCCTATGCGCTGATACCCTTTTGCCAGCTCCTCTAGGCGTTCCAGCGCAACCGCTAGCTGTGCGCCTCTCTTGTTTGCGTAGAGCTCATGTATCTCGTCTACCACGACCGCCTCAACATTCCCCAGCGCATTTCTGAGCCGCTGGGAAAGAAAGAGGTTCTGCAGGGTTTCAGGCGTGGTGATCAGTATCTGCGGAGGTGTAGCTGCCTGAAGCTGCCTCTCCTTCGTGGGCGTGTCCCCGTGTCTGACCGATATGGTCATTCCCGCCTCCTTGGCCAGGAGGTCAAGGCGCTTCATCATGTCCCTGTTAAGCGCCCTGAGCGGGGTTATGTACATAAGGCGTATGCCTCTCTTATCTTTCTCTTTTCCGAACCGGTTCAGGAGAGGCAGGACCGCAGCCTCTGTCTTTCCGCTTCCAGTCGGTGCGGTAATTATGCAGTTTTCGCCTTTCTCCACGTGCTCGAAAGCAGCCTTCTGCACATCGGTCAGGCTGCCAAACCGCGACAGGAATAGCTCGTACATGTCCGTGGCCATGGCCTTTAGCCTTATCCAAGCGGGATGAACGCGCTTCCCGCGAGCGTGCTGGTGGAGTTGGATGAGGTGTAGTTAAGGCTTAGACCTAGATGCAGGTTAAGGGAGATGCCGCTGAGCGGAGTCGTGACGTTATAGCAATGGGTGGTGATGTTGTACGACTCGCCAGCAGCGAGAGTTGCGTTGAGCGGCACTGGGAATACTCCCGCATTGATATAGCACTTGACACTGTTCAGCACGGCGGTGCTGCTCATGTTGTTCGTTATCCTAAATGTGGCCGTGCCGTTGTTGTACGTCATGTTGCTGCATGAGAATGAGTTGTTGAACGCGCACGTGTTGACTATGCCAGACTTGAACGCCAGCGATACTCCTGTTACGTTAAGTGACTGGAGCATGGACGCTGCAGAGTATACTTGAGAGATCGCGCTCGACGCGTTAATCAGCGAAAATGCGGTGAGGTTGTATGCGCCCACATACGCTGTCGTCCTTATCAGTGCGATTCCGTCCAGCCGCTTCGATTTCGCGAATATGTAGGTGCTGCAGTATGAGGTATTTCCTACGTTTCTTATTAGGCCTATGCACGACGGGTTCCTCGGCCCGCTCACGTTCGATATGGTGTCATACACGAAAGAGGAGTTGTTTATCAGAGACAGTCTCGCCAGAGAATCGCCTGTTCCGCTGGTGGAGCTGTAGTTTCCCAGCAAGGTCGCGTTAGCTATAGAAAGGCGGCTCCCAAACTCGTTTCCCAGGCCGCCGGAGTGTATCTCGCTCTTGTTTGCCGCGGTGGCATTTATAATGAGATAGCAGCTCTGCCCGTTCTCCTCAGCAAGTATCTTTATCCAACCTCCAGAGTACCATCCGCAGAACGTGGTATCGTTCAGCATCTTGATGAATGTCACGTCTCCTGCAGACGTGGTGACGTTTGTCGTGCTCAAGCTGGAGCCGAAGGTAGCTGCGGCGAAGATGTTTGGCGACAGGTAACCCTTGATCCATACAGAGTACGCCTGCGACGCGTTCGTCGAGTATGTGGCTTCTGCCACGGAGATGTTCTTGATGTAATAGGATGTGAGGTTAAGCACAGGCTTAAGGAAGCTGTCAATCTGCCCGTTGCCCGTAAGCGTGAATCCGCTTACGTTAAACTGGTCAAAGAGGTACGTGCCGAGCAGATATGCCCCGTTCGTCAGCGATGCCTGCCTGAACGATGTGATGTTTTCCTTTGGGAGCAGCGCTGAAGGCGTAGCGTTCTCAGCAGCCACAACATCTACCGACGCGCTGGCCGATGCCTGAGACCTGTCTGCTATGGCGTACAGCTTGCCAGGGTCCGCAACCACCTGTATCGTATAGTTGCCCGCCTCTGTGGGCGAGTAGTTGTACGCTATTGAGCTCTCCTTTCCAGCTGGCAGAGTTGCCTTATAGAGCGTGCTCAGATTTCCGTTGACAAGGATTCCCAAGCTCATGTTCTCAATCGCGCTGCTGCCGTTGTTGAATATGTTTATTGTGAACGCGGCCTTCTGGTACGGGTAGATTGTTGCGTTAGAAGCGGGGCTGATGCCTATTGCCACGCTTATTGTTGATTGGTAAAAATAACGCACGTAAAGAGCCGCGGCTGCGATCACGAGCACCAAGGCGACCCAAAGATAGATCTCTCTCTTCACTAAACCACATCCATCGCGCTCTTGCTTCTGAGCTCGCGTATCGCTTCCCCTATCTTGTTTGCTATCTCTCTGTAGTCGGTCTCGTAGAGTCCTGCGGCCCATGTCATCGCATCGTACCTGTCGCCCATAGATGGAGGCTTAAGGTAGAACTTTCCTTGCGAATTCTCAACAAGCCCTATCTTCTTCATCCTGAGAAGGTGGTACCTGAGCGTCTTCTCGTTCATGCTCTCCCAGTTCTTTGTTATGTACTCCTGAAGCTCTGCAACGCTCGGGTCGCTCTTCTTCACAAACTGGAAGTTTAGCAGTGCATCGAGCACCGCAACGGAGCTCAGTCTTGACTCGCCAGGGTTTATCACCCCGAGAGAAAGCGCGAGCCACCTGGCAATAGATCTGCGAGTCTCCAGGACCTCTTTTGTAAGGCGCATATTCCTTAGCGTGACTTCCTTGTCTATCAATTCTGATTCGCTTAGCTCTGGCATGTTTTCTACCAAGATATTTCTGGATGAACGCTTATATCATTATGCCACATAAGTTTATATGCGGTTTCTGTCGTTTTCAGTTGATCTATTGCCACGGTACTACAAAGTACATGACAGCAAGCAGACAATCTTCGTCACAGTGGACGACGGCGGCGCTGTGATAATAAAGGACGAAGCCGGTAGGAAGGTCTTCCTTTCACGCTATCAGGCAAAGCTTATGAAATTTGGGATAGAGAATATGCTCAAGAGCCTGCTGGAAGGCACTGACTCAAACGACGTTAAGATAGAGGAACTGAAAAGCCCAGAAGGCAAGTGATTCGATGGCACAACAGAAAACCCCAGAGGAAAACGACGCAGAAAAGACTGTCCGCGACTATCAGATGACTCAGGAACAGCTTCGCGCGACTTCCCTTCAGCTTGATCAGCTCCAGCTGCAGAAGGCGGAGCTCGCAAGGGCAAAGGAAGAGGTTAGCGCTTCCGGAGGCAAGGTCTACGTCACCGTAGGAGGAGTGATTGTAGAGACGGGCAAGGACAAGGCGCTTGCAGACATAAAAGAGAAGTCCGAACTTGCGGACGTAAGGATAGGCTCCTTTACTAAACAACTCAACGACCTGAAGTCGAAGGAGAAGCAGCTTGGCGAGAAGATCACGCAGATGTATAAGCAGAGCCAGGGAGTTGGCTGATTATCCATGCGCGCCATCGACCTAGATGAGCTGTGTAGCACTCTGAAAGCAAACAAGGACAAGAGAGTAGTGTTAACGTTCCATACCATAGGGGACAGAGACGCTGTCGGGTCCGCAATGGCGCTTTCTGAATTCTTCCCGAAATCCAGCGTGGTTACACCGGATTTCATAACCAGTAACGCAAAACGCATGCTTTCGTATCTCGGCCTTCAAGGCAGCATCAGTACAAAACTTCCAGAATCGGTAGACCTTGTCATAGTGCTGGATGCCAACAACACGTTCGCGCTGGGGAGAATTGCAGAGCGCCTTGCGCCCTCCCTGGCCAAGATGGTGTTCATAGATCATCATGCCCTCCACAAAGAGGAAAACATAGAAGCCAGCGTGTTCAATGACGAAACCTACAACTCTACTTCGAGCATAGTATACGAGGCTATGAAGCGTCTGGGCGCTCCGATCGGCAAGAACACCGCGGTGCTGATGCTGAACGGAATCATAGCAGACTCTGCGGGCATGCAGAACTCATCTCCCCTGACATTCAAGCAAGTAGCCGAGCTTCTAGAGATCGCAAAGATTAACTTCTCATTCTTTTCCGAATACGTCCACGAAAGCATACCCGTGAGCAACAGGCAACAGGTGATACGCGACATATCTTCAGCAAAGTCCGAAGAGGTAGGAAAGTACCTGCTGGTATACGGAAAAGCGTCAGAGCACGCCAACGTTGTCGCTGACGCAGCATTAAAGCTGGAGGCGGACGCATCCGTGTTCTGGGTAGAGGGAAGCACAGAGGCATCAATCTCAGCAAGACTCAGACCGCCTCTTGATAAGAAACTGTCCATGCACCTCGGCCTTATAATGGAAGACATAGGGCACCTCATAGGCGGCAATGGCGGCGGGCACGCGTGCGCAGCGGGCGCTTACGGAATGAAGCGCGAGGCAGCTCAGCTTGCTGGCGAAGAAGCGGTCAAACGCATCAGGAAGATGATGGAAGCCGCACAGAAACAGTAGAGTCTACTTATTTAAGTTTTGAAATCAATGCCTATTCGGGATTCTCTTGAAGATAGCAATAGCGTCAGATTTTCATCTAGGTTACGAGCGCTTCAGATCAGACGCTTTCAGGCAGGCGGAAACCGCGCTTGAGATGGCATCGAAGGAGGCCGATGCGATAATCATACCTGGGGATATATTCGACATGCGCAATCCCAAGCCAGACGTTCTCGCAGAAGCAATCAACCTTTTCCGCAATCTCTCCAAGAAGGAGTGGAGGGCAACAGCCATCGATGTATCTGCGGCAAGCAAGGCGTACACTGACGTTCCCATACTCGCAATACCAGGAACACACGAAAGACGAGCAAAGGGAGCCGAGAACCCTGTCAATCTGCTTGGCCTTGCAGGATTGCTTGTGGATATCAGCGACGGCGCCGCAACACTGGAGAAGGACGGCGAGAAAGTGCTTGTCTATGGGATAGGTGGCGTCTCAGAGGAACGCTTCCTCGACACGATTAAAACATTGGATCCCAAGCCGCTGGCAGGCCACTTCAGCATATTCATGTTCCACCAGTCTGCGTACGAGCTGCTGCCTTTCAGCGACGACTTCATACACCTCGAGCAGCTCCCGGAAGGATTCGACCTTTATGTGAACGGGCACATACACAACAGGGTTGAGAAGAAGGTACACGGAAAGCACTTCCTCATACCCGGAAGCACGGTGCTGACGCAGCTCAAAGACGCGGAGCAGGAGGAGAAAGGATTCTTTGTTTTTGACACCAAGGCAGGCACCTACTCCTTCCATAAGATACCTTCCAGGAGGTTTGTAGTCGTGAAGATTGAGGCCGATGGTAAGGATGCTGACGGGCTTACGAACGACATAAAGAAAGGCATTGAGTCTGCGGTGGGGAACGACACTGGCATCCCGGTAGTCAGGGTGGAGATATCGGGCTCAATGAAGAAGGGGGTCAGAAGCATAGACCTGGACGCGCAGGGCATAATAAAGGAGCATGCAGGCAGAGCGATAGTCGAGATAGCCAAGCCCGGGGTCGAAGAGTCAATAGAGAACGATACGGATGTCGCCTCTCTGAGGAAGGGCTCGCTGGAGAACATGTCGGTAAAGGACTACGGCCTTGGCATATTCATTGAGAAGCTCAAGAACGGCAAGTACGACCTTGGCATAAGCCCGTCGGAGTTGTTCGAGATGCTTAGCGATGAAGGCACAAAAGAGAAGACGGTGAAGAAGGCGCTGGAGGAGCTCTTCTCAAACTGAGTCCTACTGGCTCTGGCTCCTTTTCTTGTACTCAGCGTACTCAAAGAGTGCCTCAAGCGAATCTATCGCCGCTATCGGGGACTCGTAGACAGGCACGCCCCTCTCCTCGAGCAGCCGCACCTGCTTCTTCGTGTACTCCGCACCCGTGCTGATCACGAGAAGCGGCTTGTTCAGCGTTATCTTCTTCTGCACAACCTCGTTTGTCACCGAGGGATCCGCGCCTGGAGTCTGGTACAGGATTATTACAACCACCATGTCGGTGTTCTTGTCCCTACCTACGGCATCAAGCGCATACCTGTACCGGTTCGCGTCCGCATCTCCTGCAAGATCAAGCGGGTTGCTCATGTTAACCAGCGCTGGAAGCACCTTCCTGAGCGCCTTCTTCGTGTCCGTTTCGAAGTCAGCCACCTTGAGGTACCTGGAAGAGGCTATCTCATCTGCGGTTATCACCCCAGCGCCTCCGCCGTTGGTTATCACGGCTATCCTATTGCCTTGCGGCTTGGTCTCCGAGGCAAAAATCTTTGCGTAGTAGAAAAGTTCGCTCAGGTCGTTGGCCACGGTGAATCCAAACTGCCTGAACATAGCTTCGTGCACAGCGTAGTTGCCAGCCAGCGAGGCTGTGTGCGAATGCGCAGCTGCGGTACCCGCGCTTGTCCTGCCGGCCTTGAGGACCACCACCGGCTTTACCTTTGTTATCTTCCTGGCCAGCTCCACGAACTCCTTGCCCCTCTTTATTCCCTCAAGATAAAGAACGATGACCTTTGTCTCGTCGTCGTTCATGAGGTACTCGAGTATGTCTACCTCGTCAACGTATGCAGCGTTGCCGTAAGATATGAACTTCGAGAGCCCGAAGCCCTCGCCAGCAATAACATCAAGCACGGTGCTTCCCACTGCGCCGCTCTGCGAGACGAAGCTCACAAACCCAACCTTGGGCTTGCTTATCTTCTTCGTAGGCAGGAAGAGCGTGTCCACCTTGGATCTTGTGTCCATGACCCCCAGGCAGTTGGGTCCAACCATCGCTATGTGGTGCTTCTTTGCAATCTCAGTTATCTTGTCCTGGAGCTTTGTCTCTCCAATCTCGGCGAAACCGCCGCTAACCACCACGGCCGACCTGACCTTCGCCTTGCCGCATTGTTCCAGAGCCAGAGGCACGGCGGGCGCTGGTATGGCTATTACGGCGAGGTCTATCTCCGCTCCTACGTCAGTTATCTTTTTGTAAGCCTTGAAGCCCAATACCTCTTCCGCCTTGAGATTTACAGGGTAGATCTTGCCTTCGTAGCCCGCGTTCACGTAATTCTGCAGTATCACGTTGCCGACCTTGTCGGGGTTGCGTGACGCCCCTATTATCGCCACGCTCTTAGGCTTCATCATCGGTGTAAGATCGACTCTTTGGACCATTCTATCACGTAAGTACCCGTATGTCCACCACATCGTAGGAATCGGGTCTCACTATCACGGGATTTAGGTCTAGCTCCTTGACTTCCTTCCTCTCCGCAAGCAACTTGGATACCTTGAGCAGCAGCGACACTATCTCTCCAGACGCCTTCCCGTTATACGTTACCACCTTCCCTGACTGCAGTTCGCCAAGCATGTCTTCAGCATCCGCCTTTGTTATGGGGCAGAGGCGCATCTGGACGTCTTTGAACGCCTCTACATAGATGCCCCCAAGGCCTACTAGCAGCACCTTCCCGAACTGGGGGTCCGTGTCACCGCCGATTATTATCTCGACTCCCTGTCCAGCCATCTTCTGCGCGAGTATCTTGTACGGTTTCAGTGCCTTCCCGCGCCTAACAAGATCGTCATACGACTCAGCAATCTCCTTCTCGCTACCAAGATCCAGCTTTACCAGTCCCGCCTTTGTCTTGTGCAGCGCCTTCTGCGAGAGAAGCTTGAGGACGATCCTCCCGCCAGAAGCGAATACAACAGCATCGTGCGCTGACTTCACGTACCTGCTTTCAACACTGTTTATCTTGTATCTTTCCAGGAGTTTTTTTGCCAGTGTGTATTCGAGCAGCGGCATTATCTCACAAAGTGAATGGAAGAAGGCCTTGGGTTGATAGGTAATAAACAGCAGCTACTACTATGACGATCACAATTACCGCAGCCGCCACCATCCTTCCCTTCCCTCTTTTAGGCTTCTTCAGCTCTGAAGCCATCTGCCCTATCTCTGCCGCTCCAGTGTCCTGCTGCACGGCCATTCCGCTTTTTTCCACGCCCTGTATTTTGGCCGCAGGCGCAGCTTGGACGTTTTGCGTAGGCGGAATGGGCACATGTATGGCTTGCGCAGGCTTCGCCTTCAGGAAGCCCTGCTCGGTAAGCATGAGTTCAACGTTGCCGTTCTTCAGCTCGTAGCTCAAAAGCGACTGCTTGTACAGCTTGTATATCCTGAAAGCAAGGTCCTTGGCGCGTATGTTAAGCGTGCTCCTCAGCTCTGCGGGCAGCCTCTTGCCTCCGGACATCTGCTTGAGTATCTCTTCGTCCAGCCCATCCAGCGGCTCTGCGCCCTTTGCTTCGGCGTCAGCCTTGAGCTTCTTTCCAGCGTCGGTTACCACTATGCTGTTCGGTCCGGGATAGTACGCGGTGAAATCTATCAACCCCTTCTGCTTCAGCGAACCAGTTATGTTCGCGGCATCGAACACGCTCGCGTTGATCACGCTTCCAAAACGTTCAAGGGTCGTGTCCTCGCCTATCTTGAACAGGCAGGCAAGATCTAGGAAATTGACGCTTTCAGGATCAGAGGCCATGTTGTCACGCCGCATACTCTTACTACGTCAAGGATTATAACCTTTACACGCCGCTGGCGTGAGCCACGCGTATAAAGCAGAATATTAATGTTGACCTACAACTAACTTTGAGTTGGTATTTTTGGAGCTGAATTTCCTAGGAGGCGCCAGCGAGGTTGGCAGGTCTGCAATCCTGTTCAAAGGCAGCAAGAACATAATGCTTGATTACGGGATAAAGCTCAATCACAAGACCGAGTACCCTCTGCCTCCGGGTAAGGTAGACGCATGCGTGCTCAGCCACGCCCACATAGACCACAGCGGAAACTTTCCCTTCCTGTACAACGAGGCATTTCCAACCACCTATGGCACCTCCCCGACGAAAGAGCTGAGCAACCTGCTCGTCGAGGATTCGATAAAGGTTGGAAAGAAGAACCACCAGCCGCCAAAGTTCGGCAAGCACCAGCTCCGCACCTTCCTTGAGAGGTTCGCCCCGTACGAGTACGGCGAAGAGATAGACCTTGGGGAATACGGAATCACACTCTACGACGCTGGGCACATAAGCGGCAGCGCGGTAACCTCAATCGAGAGCAGGAAGACAGGCAAGAGGCTGGTATACACCGGCGACTTCAAGCTCGAACCGCAGATGATACAGGGCAGCGCAGACATAGTGAAGAGCGACATACTAGTCACCGAGACCACCTACGCGAACAGAGAGCATCCAGAGAGGCAGGAACTGCTGAAGAGATTCATCGATGACGTCAAGGCAACGCTCGACTCAGGAGGCACAGCGCTAATCCCATCGTTCGCTGTGGGTAGGGCTCAAGAGATACTTGCGGTACTTCACAAGCACCAGCTCTCAGACTACGTGTTCATCGACGGCATGGCCAGGAAAGCCACCCAGATATCGATGAGGTACCCTGAGTTCATACGCAACAATGAGCTCCTTAACGACGCGATGAAGAAGATAACCTGGATAGGCAGCGAGCAGCACAGGGTCCACGCTGTCAACGGCCCCAGCATAATCATCACCACCGCAGGCATGCTTAACGGAGGCCCGGTGCTAAACTACGTGACCAAGCTGGGGCCCAACTCAAAGATCTTCCTTACGGGATACCAGGTCGAGGGCACAAACGGCAACAGGCTCATGGAAGGCAAGCCACTTCTCATAGACGGGAGGAAGGAGAGAGTGGATACGCCATGGGTCTACTATGACTTTTCAGCGCACGCGGGCAGCGTTGACCTCTACGAATACGTGAGAAAGAGCGCCCCGGAACTGGTGGTCTGCGTCCACGGAGACCCCACCGCATCAGAATCGTTCGCGGAAAATCTGAAAGTGGAGGGATTCAAGACCGTGGTGCCAAAGCAGGGCGACAGCCTCAAGATAGATTTCTGATCATCTCAGCCTTCCCAGTGCAGCATTCTTCTCTTCTTCGTCCATCTTCTCGGTTGTCACGCTGGCCTTCATCTTCTGGAACGTAGTCCTCGTCTCTGCAAGCTTGCCTTCATCATATGGCATGTCTGAGAACCTGGCCATCCACCCTCTCATAGTATAATCGGTGATGTCGCCTCCCACCCCTTCACGTTTTCCAGCTGCGCTCTTTCCGAGCTTGTAGTACTTTGCAGCTAGAGTTTCAGCAAGTCTGTAGCGCTGCTGCCCTGCATACTCGAATATCGCATTCGGGCCCTCGGGCCTCGGTTCCAGGAGCACAGACAGAAGCTCCCCAGTTCCTGCTTCCAACCCTTGTTGAACCACACTGAGCCTTTCACGCCTTCCGAGGGCGTCGTATATCAGCGTTACCTCATACCCCTCCACGGTCGAGTATCTCTTGCCTATCTCTACCTCATCCCACACCTTTACAAGCCCGAATCGTTTTCGCGACACGCGCTGGGTTATGGGCTCCCCTTCGTAGTTAGCCAGGTCCCTGGCCATGCCGACCACGCCCAGGGCGAGGAAGTACGCTTCGTTCTTCTCCCAGTCGCTGCGTTTCCAACCGTTCCTCAACGTATCCATTGTGCCGTCGCTGAACCTTGTGTGCGACATCTCTTGGCTCCTGGCGGTCTTGAAGGCCATCAGCATCCTCTGGATAAACGTGCCTTTCCCCATTAAAAAAGATTTCTAGGTTTTTGTATAGCCCCGGCTAGCAGTACAAGGTTCCTAGAATCAGGGTACTCTTATTCTCCCTTTCCTACGACTTCGATCTTGCCGTACTTGCCGGTAGAAAGCTGCGGGTTGCCCTTGAACTCGCTCACGTATCCGTTGGTTACCTTTACCTTGTCCCCAACGCTCACGAGGTCGATGTTGCCTTCCCAGAGCGATATGGCGATGCTTCCTGTGTCGTCGCTTATTACAGCGTCTGCCACGTTCAGCCTCTTGCCGTACTTCGTGATGACCTCTCTAGGGTCACTCTTCTCTGTGATGGTGCCTTCAAGTTCTACGTTAGTAGCACCTGCCTTCAGTTCCGATATCTTCATTCGTTCACCGTGGATTAGAGATTGCCCGCACTGTATATTAAAGGTTTCCCGTCATCTCTTCAAAATTCCACTATTTTGGATGATGGCGTACCAGCAACGGACGCGTTGGGTCACACTGCTAGTAAACCTGCCCGAACGTCGCCTTTATGCTGCGTATAGTGCCCGATGTCTTTATGGTGTAGAAGCCCATCCTCCTGCCTCCCAGCCCCTTTACGAAAGCGAGGGCAAGCGCGAGGCTCCTCTCGTAGCCCCTATTCACCACCATGACAAAGACGTTGCTGCTCAGCACCGCGGCTATCTGCGGGTTTGCCTTGAAGTACTGCAGCTCGCCCAGGAACGCGCGCACACCCGCCTTGAGCTCTTCCGGGTTGCGCGGATCAGCCATACGCGCATCGGCACTCGCCTCTACGAGCACATACCTTAGCTTCTTCCTGAATATCATATCAGCTCACCCATCCTGCCCATTGCGGTCTTAGCCCTTGCCATGTCTATGCCGAGAAATCCAGCCATCTCAAGCATCTGCAGGCTCGACATCATCAGTTCCTTGCCGTCTGCAAGCGAGACCAGCGCAAAGGGAGCGTCGGCCATAAGAACGCTCCTGACAAGCTTCCTCATCTTTGACAGTTCCTGTATCCTGGCACCAGCCTGCGTGTTTGTGACGGCACTCATCGGTATTATGATCGGTTTCTCCTCGTCCTTCGCAATATCCAGCACCTTCCTTGTGACCGTCATGCCCTGCGGCAAGACACCGATCACTCCGTTCTGCTTGAGCGCCTTGGCATCAGTCTCCTGGCCGCCATTAGTTATTAGCTTCGATCTCTTGGCCCAGTCGCCGACGCCTCTTGCTGAGATCTCGACATCGACTCCGCTCTTGAAGATCTTCTTGTAGCCCAGCCTGGGCGCGAGAGCGTCCACGCCAGCATCATGAAAATTGACCAGGTCGAAAGAGAGCATGCTATCAAGCTGGGGGTTTTTGCTGTTCGCCCTTCGCCTCGCTCTCTGCGAAGAGGCTCTTCTCAATCGTCTCCTTTATCTTGTCTGCCGGATATGCTAGCTTGATAAGCTTCGTGTGCCCTCGTATGCCCTTGCCGCTCTCGTACGTGTCTATAAGGCCCTGCATCTCCAGGTCAGCGATGTACTTGCGGTACCACCTGCTGCTCTTCGGTTCCCTGCTGAGCGTGTTGCTTATTCTGCTGTACTTGTTGTAGACCTCGCCGCTGAATATGTACATGTCGTTGCCGTCTGTAAGCTTCTTGTATCTGCTTCCCTGCAGCGAGAGCAGGGCGATGGAATAGAGGACCAGCTTCTGGTGCTCCGGAAGCGTCGATATGACGTCATACGCGACCTGCTCCTCGGCATCCTTCTGCGCCTCCTTGACATCCTCTTCGCCTATCTTGCTCTTGCCTCCCTCCTCGGCGACCTCGCCTGCCCTGGATATGACCTTGAGAGCCAGCCTTGCGTCTCCGCTCTCCTTTGCAGATATGGCGGCCACCAGGCCTATGAGCTCCTGGCCTATTACCCCGCTCTTGAATCCCTTTTCTGCTCTGTCCTTTATTATCGCGGCAAGCTCCGTGGAGTTGTACGGCGGAAAGGCGAGCTCGCGCTCGTAGAGCGTGGAGAGCGTTCGCGCATCCAGCAGCTCCTTGAAGTCTATCCTGTTCGATACGCCCACTATTGTTATGCCTCCTGATCGTATGTCGCTGTTGGCCCTTGTCAGGGTGTATACCAAGTCGTCCAGATCCTTAACCATGTCAATCTCGTCCAGAACGACTATCAGGACTTTGCCGTCCTCCTCTATCCAGTTTATTATCTTCTCGTATATCTCCACGAGTCCGTATCCCCGCTTTGCTAGGAATGGAAGATGGTCACTGACTATCTTGCTCAGTACCCTGTACCTGGAGTTGTAGATCCTGCAGTTGATGTACGAGAGCCGCGCCTTGACCACAGGCAGCTTCCTGACCTCGTCTATCACGTGCCTGACGCATGATGTCTTCCCCGTGCCTGCCTTTCCGTATACGAAGAGGTTCCTGCCGCGCTCTCCCTTGAGCGAGGGGGTCAGCGCCTTTATTATCTCATCAATCTGTTTGTCCCTGAAGAGAAGGTTCCTGGGCAGGTAGTGCGGCGACAGGACCTCGCGGTCTGCGAATATCTTCGACTCCTTGAAAAGCTCGGCAAATTTCTCGTCCATCAGTCGCCCCCGCTAACTAATTTTTTTGTTATTCTTATAAACTCTTCTTTAATCTCGCTGTCCTCAGATACAGGCACGCGCCCCGAATCGCTCATTGCGTTGAACTTTCCGTCGCTCTTCACTGTTCCAAGGTAATCGCACATCAACGCCTCAGCGACCTCCTTCGCCCCGCGTCCCTCCCCGTCAGACATGTTCTCCACGACGCCTATTATGGGGGCACCCAGCCTCTTTGCCATCATTCCCGACCTTATCGCATTCGTTGCGGCGATGTGCTGGGGTGTGGTCACGATCACGTAGCCGTCAAGTTCCAGGAGCTGCATTATTGAAAGGTTGGAATCTGACGTTCCAGGAGAGCAGTCTATCACCAGATAGTCCAGATTGCCCCACTCTGTCATCTCAAGGAACTCGGAGAGCATCTTTGCAACCATCGGCCCCCTCCATATGATCGGTCTTTTTGCTTCGTCCACGAACATCGCGGTCGAGATGACCTTCACTCCCTCCTTCTCGAGCGGCTTCAGCGGGTACTCTGGCTCTCCTGCGTCCTTTATGTTGAGGAACAGGTGCAGGTTTGGGCAGTCGATGTCTGCGTCAAGCAGCCCGACCTTGTATCCCATGTCCTTCAGTGTGAACGCTATGTTTACAGCGACTGTCGTCTTGCCCACGCCGCCCTTCGCGCTATACACTCCGATCTTGTGCTTTATACCAGAGAGCTTCTCCTTTATGCGCTGCCTTTGTTTTACCACGTTGAAGATTGACGGGTGTACGACGTTGACCTTCGAATTGCCTATCTGGACCTCCTGTTTTGCCTTCTCCTCCTCCATCTCCTCCACAGTAGAAATTGTGCATACTAATTCGCGCCGCTAGTATAATAAGGAATACCGCCGTCGCTAAGCAAAAGGTATATAATTATAGGGCAACTAATAACCTTCAGTACTTTTTATTCTGTAAAACAACCAGTTTTATCGGTGGAAAAGTGTATCCAAACATACAAGCATATGATAGAGGAGTGATGTTCAACCCTGACGGCAGACTCTTCCAGGTGGAGTACGCCAAGGAAGCTGTCAGAAGGGGAGGCGCAGCAATAGGCATGGTTACGAAGAGCGGCATCGCCTTCGTGGCTCACAAGAACGTGGACGAGCCTATGGCAGTGCTATCCAGCATGCAGAAGGTCTTCCGCATAGACTCACACATAGGGGCCGCGTACAGCGGAATAGTCGCAGACGGCCTTCACGTGATAGACGAGACGCGCTCTGCGGCGCAGAGCCACCGCATGGTTTATGACGAGGTAAAGTCGGTCGAGGCGATAGCGAAAGGCCTCTCGAATTTCATACTTCAGGCTACTTTCTACGGAGGCGTAAGGCCCTATGGAGTCTCCCTTCTTGTCGGAGGTATAGACACGGAGAAGAGGCTCTTCGAGGTTGGCCCAGATGCGGCACTGCTAGGCTACAAGGCCGACGCGATAGGATCAGGCAAGAAGATCGCAACAGACATGCTCTCAAAGGAGTACAAGGACGGCATGTCTACCGACGAGGCCCTGGAGCTCGGAATAAAGATAATAAACAAGATCAACGAGGGCAAACTCGCAAGCGACCACGTTGACATCGGATACATAGAGGAGGGAAGGGAATTCACCATACTCTCCGAGCAGGAAATAGCAAAATACTTCTGATTGTTTGTGAAATCATGTCTAAGACTGTCATAGCCAAATACATAATTGCTGGAGAAAGCTTCGAAATCTTTGTTGATTCTGACAAGGCTTACGACTACATAACCGGCAAGCTGCCAGACCCGCTCTCTGCGCTGGAGGTCGAGGACGTCTTCAAGGACGCCAACAAGGGAGACAGGCAGAGCCAGGAGAACCTGAAGAAGGCTTTCAACACCGAGGACCTCGGCAAGATCACGGGTATGATACTCAAGCACGGGAACGTGCCTCTCACAACGGAACAGAGAAACAAGCTGCTCGAAGAGAAACGCAGGCAGATAATCAACATCATAGCAACCAACGCCATAGACCCCAGGACGAGCGCGCCGCACACGCCGCAGAGGATCGAGAACGCGATGAAGGAATCCAAGATCTCGGTTGATGCTTTCAAGCCCGCAACCGAGCAGGTTGACGAGATAGTAAAGAAACTGAGCATGAAGCTGCCGCTCAAGTTCTCCACAGTGAAGATTGAGGTCACGATAGCCCCCGAGTACTCAAACAGGAGCTACGGGGTGCTGAAGCAGTACGGCCTAAAGTCAGAGAGATGGCTGAACGATGGCTCCCTCTTCGTCACGCTGGAGTTTCCGGCTGGCCTGCAGAGCGAGTTCTTCGACAAGATAAACAACGCGACTAAGGGAAGCGCGATTACGAAAATAGTTAGTGTGTGAATATGAAGGTAATATTACCGGGAGACAAGATATCCGATAGCCCGGTCAGGACTGAGAACGCAATAGTTGAGAATGGGAAGACGTACGCCACGGTAATGGGAATGCTGGACGAGTCCAGAGGCGCTTTCATACCACTGGAGAGCATCTGGTACCCGAGGGAGGGTGATTTCGCCGTGGGCATAATAGAGAACTCGAAGAACAACGTGTACACCGTTGCCCTGGAATCGCCTTTCAGGGGGCTGATACTTCCTCCTCCCAGGCCAAGGTTCGGGGGCAGGGGAAGGTTCGGAGACAGGGGCAGGCCTCCAATGCAAGAGGAGCGCAGGGAGATTATGCACATAGGGGACGTGGTAAGCGTATTCGTCAAGGAGGTGAAGCGCGAAGCGGACCAGGTAATACTGATACTTGACAGGCCTAAGAGGCTATTCGGAGGCAAGCTAATGGAGGTGAGGTCCTCGAAGGTGCCCAGGATAATAGGCAAGGATAGCACTATGCTGAGACAGCTTGAGGATGGCACAAGGTGCACGATACTTGTAGGGCTGAACGGTCTCATATGGCTGAAGGGCGAGAACGTGCCTCTTGCACAGAAGGCGATATGGAAGATACAGGAGGAGGCGCACGTGAGCGGACTCACAGAGAGGATAACAGAGCTGCTTGCGGGAAACGATAACGGGAACAGCAACAATGAGGGTAGATGAATATGGGAGGTTCACAAGATAAACCACAGCTCATAATAGATGGCAAGAGAACTGACGGCAGGGCTCCCGGCGAGCTCAGGCCGATAAAGATAGAGGCGGGAGTGGTGAAGAACGCCAAAGGCTCCGCATACCTGGAATGGGGGAACAACAAGGTACTGGCGGCGGTCTACGGACCGAAGGAGGCACAGCCGAAGCACATAGCAGACCCTAACAAGGCGATAATAAAATGCAGGTACCAGATGGCGCCGTTCTCCTCTCTCGAGGAGCACAACAGGTCCGGTCCGAACAGGCGTGCCATAGAGATATCGAAGGTCACCAAGGAGGTATTCGAGAACGTCATACTGCTTGACGACTTCCCGGGATGCGAGATAGACGTCTTCGTGGAGGTGCTGCAGAGCGACGGCGGCACAAGGGCTGCAGGAATCACCGCGGCGGCTGTCGCAGTGGCGAGCAGCGGCATACCAATGCGCGACATACCTTACGCTGTGTCCGCGGGGAAGGCGGGCGATAGCATACTCCTTGATCTCAACAAACTAGAGGACAACTACTCAGATGCAGACATGCCTGTGGCCATAGCCCCGAGGGAAGGAGAGATACTCCTGCTCCAGATGGACGGCAACCTGACCAAGGAACAGACGATACAGGCCCTTGACATGATAAAGAAAGCGGGAGAGACCATAGTGAAGATACAGCGGGATGCGCTGGAGGCGAAGTACAGGTAGGTGATTGCAATGGTAGGAGAGAACGAAGAGTATATGCTTGAATTGCTCGGGAAGGGAAAGCGCGAGCAAGAGAGGGACAAGATGCAGTACAGGGACATAAAGATAGAGATGGGCAAGATACCTCACGCGGAAGGCTCTGCGCAGGTAGACATAGGAGACACCAGGGTCCTCGCGGGCGTGAAGATCGCAGTAGGCGCCCCGCTTCCTGACAAGCCGGATGAGGGCGCGCTGATAACAGGAGCGGAACTCCTTCCTCTGGCATCATCCACGTACGAGCCAGGACCCCCGACCCCCGAGGCGATAGAGTTCGCCAGGGTTGTTGACAGGGGCATAAGGGCCGCAGAAGTCGTGGATCTAAAGTCATTGTTCATAGAGGAGGGCAAGGTCTGGAGCACGTTCGTTGACATATACGTGCTCAACTACGACGGCAATCTCTTCGATGCAGGAACCCTGGCATCAACAGCAGCGCTTCTTTCCGCGCGCATGCCTAAGTACGAGGACGGCAACGTGATAAGAGAGGGTAACCTTGGCAAGCTGAAGACGTCTGGCAAGGTTACTTCGTGCACGTTCGCGAAGGTCGGAAATACCATACTCCTCGATCCCAGCGGCAACGAGGAGAAGGTAATGGCAGGAAGGATGACGATAGCAAACGACGAGAACGTGATAAGGGCAATGCAGAAGGGACTCAGAGGCGCATTCAGCTATTCCGAGCTTTCAAGCATGATGGACACAACATTTGATAAGTCTAAGCAGCTAAGGGATATACTGAACAAGGCGGTAGGCGAATAGCATGGCAAACTGGAGCACCAGATACGGAGTCAATCTCAGGAAGAGATACCTGGCAATATCCAAGGAGAAGAAGACCGCTTACGAATGCGATGTCTGCGGCAAGGCAGCCGTCAGGCGCCTGAGCACTGGAATATGGAAGTGCAAGCACTGCGGTGCAACCTTCGCTGGCGGCGCTTACAGCCTCAAGACCGAGGTGGGAAGGACGGTTGAACGCCTTCTCGGCCAGCTGAAGAAGGGCGATTGATTGGTAAAGGTCCTGTTCTCTCCAGCAACAGAGCTCATCATACACGAGGCGGTGGAGGTCACGAAGGACGATCTCCTGCTCGAGAGGATAACGCCTCAGGGCAACCTGCCGCTGTACTGGTGCAACGGCATCCTCTTCAGCTTCTCCTCAGTTCCGATGACAGAGGAGATAGTCAGGGAGTACCTGAAGGGCAGGATACACTGGCTGGAGGTGCACTTCACCAGGATGGACAAGTACGTGCCCGTGATCACGTTCGAATCTGCGGAATATAAGTCGACAATGAACGTCAAGATCATAGACACAAGCGCATCAGAGCTTCACAAGGAGTTCATCTCGTGGCTCAAGAGCAACGCCAAGAAGAAGGCCCAGTAGTCAGTAATAGCCTTCCGATCTCATTCGCGCTCCCAGGGCGTCAAGCACGATCTTTATCCTAGGTTCCTGTTTCGATACCTCAGCGTAGAGCCTGCCGCTAGCCCCATCGTTCCTGAACCCCTTCAGCGCGTCCAGCAGCGGCGTGACTGGATGGCGGCCGTACGTAACTCGGAAGCTGTCGTCTCCTACAAGCCTGCTCCTTATCGGTTTCATCGCTTCTAGAGTCAGCTCACCGTGAGATTCCTTGGAGAAGAGTTCTGTGTGTGATGCGTTTATCGCTCTTAGTTCTTCAATAACAACATCCAGCGCTCTCTTCTCAGCAGCGGATATCAGCTCTTTCTTGAGCGTTGCCAGACCAGCTACAATAGACACGGGCACGGTCTTCTCCCTGTAATCGTTAAACTCAAAGCTGCTGATCAAAGAGGGAGCAGACTTCTGTGGCTGTGCCGCTTGGTCCCTTCTGGCCGAGTCCAAAGCTGGCGGCGCCGTTCGCACAGGTCGAGTCTGCGCAGCACCGTCGCCGTCTGTCTTTTTCGACACAGCTTGCGGGCCCCGTTTGTTTCTCGATATGCCGTTCTTCTTCATGTGGTATACGAAATCCGTATAGGCTATGTCCTTGCCCTCCTCCGACTTGGTGAGGCGTTTCATCTCAGCCGCATTGGTTATGCTCCTCGCGATGAAGGCGTTTATCCTAGCAAGCATCTCTGCGTTCTTCTTCTCTCTTTCCATGCCTATGCGGTTCTTCTTTCTAACCAGCCCCGCATCGCCCACTCCATTCTCAAGTGGGATACCGAGAGACTCACACATCTTGGTTATCTCTCCCTGTCTGCGTCTTATGTGGTACTTTACGGTAGAAGCGGATATAGTGCCTATCTCCTCAGCTATGCCTGCCGCATCAAGCACAACTCTGTCTTGCAGGCTCTCTTCTACATGGTGCTTGATCTTCTCCCATGTAGCGTTGCCTTTTGCGTTTCCGACCCGCGTGGAGCCTTCTTCTTTTACGCGCTCGAGCCCCATGGTCCTGAAGTACTTCTCAATGCTCGCCTGGCCTGCGCCCAAAAGCGTGGCAATAGTGCTGGGGTCCTTGATGCCGTAGCTTTCGTAAAGCTCGCGTATCTGCCTCTTCGTCCTGCCCCATTCCCTAGATAGCGCCCATCTTTCCGGGTGGATTCTTATATCTTCGCGCGCTCTCCGCACCGAGCTCATCTTTTCCTCCGCTGCTGCGCTTTCCACGGCCTTCGCGATCACAGGCTCGTTTGTGAGGAAGCCGTCCCTTCTTAGCGTCTCCTTGTCTATGTGCTGATCGCCTACGTAGCTCTCCTTGTCAACTAGATAGACGGCATAGGTGACCTTCGTCTCGGTCTCCCCTCTCTTGAGGAAGAAGACCATCTCAGGAGGAACAAAAGAGCTTCCGCTGTCGCGTTCCTTCTGCGCCTGTTCTGGCTTGCTCCCAACCCTCTTTTCCTCTGTAGATCCGGACATGTGGTCACTACCGCTTGCGCCTGCCCCCTTAAAAACATGTGTGTTATTTCCGCCTGTAAGCTTTAAATAGAAGTTCCGGCCTATGAATTGCCGTATTGCTATGGCTTACGTTTGCGTGCACTGCAAGAGAGAGATCAAGTCGCTGGAGAAGAGCTTCGTCAGGTGCCCCTATTGCGGATACAGGGTCCTCGGAAAGAAGAGATCGTCGCTCGCAAAGGACGTTCCTACCGACTGAGCTCTAGTTGCCGCTTACCAGCACGGTGTCTGCTACTTTTTTGACGCGCTTGTACTCGATGCCGTTCTTGAACAGGCTTCTTATGAAGTCGCCTGCCTTCGAAGAGTCTATCTTGCCTAGGAGCAGGTGCGATACCTCGCCGCTCTCCACGTCAACCACTACCTCTCCAACCTCACCTATCCAGTGGCCCGTAGCGGATATTATCTTCTTGCCGTATAGTTCAGATATGCTTATTGTCATGCGGTCGCCTTTATCACAAGTTCCTTGATATTCTGAGATGCAAAACTTCTTATTATATTGTTCCTCACGGTGCTGACAAAGTCTCTGCTCTCGGAATTCTCGCCCTTCTCCATCGCTATGTACTTTGAATAGCGAGAGATGAGGGTTTTGATGTAGTCGTTCCCAACAAGACAGAACCTGCCGCCGCACGATGTGCACGCGAATATGGGCACTACTGGAATCTCTTGCAGTGTAGATGTATCCTCGGTGTCGAGTTCTCTTGCAATAGTACTGCCTCCGCACGCTGTGCACCTAGCCGCTGCAATGACTCTCTCAAACTCACCCGTGTCGATTATCTCGAGAGTCCCGAACCCGGTAAGGTACATATCAAGAGCAGTGCCCGCGTTTCTGGTGCGCTCGTTCTCAACCCTGTCAACTATCTCGCCGCTTGTCCTGAACTTGCTGACAAGGCTGCCCCAGGCTGTCGGTTCCGCCACGCAGAACACCATGCCCTCTTTGCTCTTGAAGTTATCAGTTCGCAGTCGCCTGTCAGGGCTCCTGCGTGCTTTAATCCTCATTCAACCCACTTTTCATTACGCATTCCTCGATGTCCGCCTTTGTTATCTTTGCCCTCTTCTGCTTTTTCGCGTTGCTTACAGCCAGCCTAGATATCCTTTTGGCTTTCCTCTCAAGCTCGCGCGCCATCGCGAGCGCAGCATCGTCCGTTATCTTAAGGCCGAACGACTGCATCATCATTCTCTTTATGGCTTGTTTAGGTATGGTTGCCATTTCAGCACTCAAGATCTTCATCACGGATCAGAAGAGAGTTCATCACTCTACTATTTTGGAGCGTTATTTTTAATAGCTTGCCTGCACGGCGCGAGAAACAAAACACAAGGAACGGATATAAACGTCCAATTCTCAATGGGTACGATAAAGATGACAAGCAAAGTAAGATCGTTAACCGCTTCAGACCTTGAGAAGATAGGATGGAACCCTACGCCTTATGGCGCCAAGATAGTAAGCCCCGACGAACCCGGCTCTGTCTTCATAAGGCTAGATCCCGGGCGCGACACTGCCGCAGGGCAGCCAGAAGGCAACATTGTCAGGGTGCTGCGCAAGGCCGGCGGCGAGGAACTTCTCAGAAAACACGAGACGACAAAGAGCGAGCTGGTCGAGGTCATGAAGGGATACGTGGACTACATCTCCCTGGTCGACGGAAAGCTCACCAAGACCACGTTCGGCCCATGCGACTACTTCACCTCAATAGCAGGAGACCCGGAGCGAACAGGAAACCTGCACACGATCCGATGCAACGGAACCACAAGCGCAATACTGTGCATCAAGGCCGTACCTCTCGAGATAAAAACGGAGAAGAGAAAGTAGTTGGGTTTAGCACCACGGCTAGCTAAGCAATATATATTTTTAGAAACATAAAGTTATTCCGTGATCTATTGGTGAAAGATGTAAATTCTGCGGATTTTGATGCTGAGGTACTGAAATCAAAGACGCCAGTGATTGTTGACAACTGGGCTCCGTGGTGCGGCCCATGCCGAATCTTCACGCCAGTTCTGGAAGAGGTGGCGAAGGAGTATGATGGCAAGGTCAAGTTCGTCAAGCTGAACACTGATGACAACCAGGACGTGGCAGCGCAATACAACATAATGAGCATACCCACCGTCCTTCTCTTCGAGAAGGGGGAGGTGAAGGCGATGTCAGTTGGTGCGATACCGAAGGCAGAGTTCAAGAAGTGGCTCGACGGTAACCTCTAGACCACAGGGCAGCTCAATCCGCCCGCTTTCCTTAATAACTCTTTATACCCAAAGAGATAGTAGATACGATGCCTGAGGACACGCCGCGTGGAGTAAGGGACTTTTCCCCAGCCGAGGCAATCTCGCTAAGGTACATAACCGGCGTCGTAGAGGAGGTGTTCAAGCGCTTCGGCTTCTACCCGCTGGAAACGCCCGCAATCGAGAACATCAGCACGCTCAATGCGAAGGACCAGTACAGCGAAGAGCAGCAGAAGGAGATCTTCACAATGAAGGACGAGCAGACCGGCCTGAGATACGACTTCACCGTGCCTCTCGCAAGATACGTCGCTTCCAACAAGGACATCTCACTTCCGTTCAAGAGATACCAGATAGGCAACGCCTGGCGCAGAGACGAACCGCAGAGGATGAGGTACAGGGAGTTCATGCAGGCCGATGTGGATGTGGTCGGCAGCGCAGAGCCTGACAGCGATGCTGAGGTCATAGCGGCGACTGCGCTTGCCATAGAGGAGACTGGAATACGGGACTATGCCGTGCTGGTCAGCAGCCGCGAACTGTTGAGGCAAGTTATACTCGGCTTCGGCGTGCCAGCGGATAAGGAGGCGCAGGCGGTCAGGATAATTGACAAGCTACAGAAGATAAAGAGGGATGAGGCGCTGGCGCAGCTGTCCGAGCTGGCTAAGGGCCAGGATGCCGAGAGGCTGCTCGGTTTCATGGAGCAGGAAGGCAGCAACGAGGAGATGCTGCAAAAGATAGCTGCCAATATTGAAGGCTCAAAGGCTTTGGTCGAGAGGATGCAGGAACTGCTCAAGCTGCTGGGTTCGTACAGGCTGAATGGCAAGGTAGTGTTCGATATGACGCTGGCACGCGGTTTCGACTACTATACTGGTTTTGTATGGGAGTTTGCAGTGGAGGAGAACGGCAGGCGCTCTCTCAGCATAGGCGGAGGCGGGAGGTACGACGGACTGATAGGAATATACTCGAAGAGGGCCACGCCGGCAACAGGGTCTTCGCTAGGCATAAGCAGGATGTTCGAGATACTTAATGGCGCATCAAAGAAGACATACGCGAAGGTGTTCGTGGCGTACATAGGCCAGCAGAACCGCGATTACGCGCTAAACGCGGCCACAGAGATGCGCGGCAACGGCATATACGTGGATTTGAACACGAGCAGCAAGAACATCTCAAAGCAGCTCGAGTATGCAGGCTCTCTCGACATACCCAACGTGCTCATAGTGGGTGACCAGGAACGGCAGGCCAACAAGGTGAAACTGAGGAACATGCAGACTGGCGAGGAAGGTCTTATTACATTGCAGGAGGCAATAGAGAAACTGAAGTGAAGCGATGGCTAACGAAGGAAAGAAGGAAGTGGAGGAGGTGACGCAGCGCGCCCTGGATAAGGGGGGGCTGCTCGTGCAGCTCTACTTCGACATGGAGAGCGAGAAGCAAGAGGACCTGCAACCATTGATGGTAGACCTGATAAACAACAGGCTGCTCAAGACGCAGGGCGTCGTATACTGCTTCGGCGCAATAGACGAGCCAATGAAGCTGAAGGACACATACTCCACGAGCGCGCAGGTAACCGCGCTGTTCGACAGCATCTGGTCGCTCATAAAGGTCATGTTTGATTTTACTCCAGCTGGGGTCGAGATACTCAAGCCGACAAAGGACTACGTACTGAAGCAGCCAGAGCTCCAGGCGATACTGCTCAACGTGGCACAGGTCTCACTTGACTACAGCAACTACATACTCAGCAGGGTGCTGAAGAAGGAAGATTACGACAGGATAATGGAGCAGATGCGCAAGAGAGAGGAGCTCGGCAAGCGGCTGCTCGACAAGAAGGAGAAGCCCGACGGCAAGTAGGTCTGTGCATGCTTAGAACGCATTACGTGAACCAACTGAGCAAGGAGATGGACGGCCAGGAGGTCACGCTCGCCGGATGGGCCCACGAGGTGCGCGAGACGGCAAACATCACCTTCCTTCTCGTCAGGGACAACACCGGCGTCGTGCAGGTGGTCGGGAAGAAGGGCGCGGTTCCGGACTCGGTAATCAGCAGCATGTCAGTGCCCAAAGAGAGCGTTCTGCGGATTGTTGGAAAGGTTGCAGCTAACGCGGAAGCCAAGAAGGGATTCGAGATAGTGCCCGCGAGCGTCGAAAATCTCAACCCGCTCCAGGACAAGATACCGTTCGAGGTCACGGGCAAGGTGCCGGCAGAGATAGACGTCAGGCTGAACCACAGGTACATCGACCTGCGCAGGGCCGGGCCCACGGCGATCTTCAAGATACAGTCCACGCTACTCGGCGCGTTCAGGGAAGGCCTCGCAAAGAAGGGATTCCAGGAGATACGAACGCCTTCGATAATAGCCGAGGCGAGCGAGGGCGGCTCAGATCTATTCAGCGTCAAGTACTTCGAGCGCGACGCGTATCTCGCGCAGTCGCCGCAGCTCTACAAGCAGCTCGCGGTCATAGGAGGCATGGACAAGGTGATGATGGTCGTGCCTGTTTTCAGGGCGGAGAAGTCAAACACCACCTATCACATAACAGAGTGCACGCAGATGGATATCGAGATGGGCTTTGCATCTCCGGAGGACGCCATCGCGGTGCTCTGCGACACCTTCCTGTACATGCTCAAGCAGGTAAGGAAGAGGAACAAGGCTGAGTTCGAACAGTTCGGCGAGAAGTTCCGTGTGCCAAAGATAAAGACGGTCACGTACGCAGAAGCGATAGAGGCGCTCAAGAAGAAAGGACATGACATAGAACTGGGCCACGACTTCTCCCGAGACCATGAGCAGGGACTGCAGAAACTTTACGGCGACGCCGTTCTTGTCAGGGACTTCCCAACAACCCTGCGGGCGTTCTACTCCATGCCGAAGGAGGACAACCAGGAACTCACAAACAGCTACGATCTTATATACAAAGGGCTGGAGATCTGCAGTGGCGCGCAGCGTATACACAAGCCAGAGCTGCTCGTCAGTTCGCTGGAGAAGAAAGGACTGGATCCCAAAGCATTCGAGAGCTACATAAGCGCGTTCAAGTATGGGGCGCCGCCTCATGCTGGCTGGAGCATAGGACTTGAGAGGCTCACGATGCAGGTTTGCGGCGTGCAGAACATAAGGGAGGCGTCTCTCTTCCCGCGCGATAGGAACAGGCTCACGCCCTGACCGCGGCTTTCTGAAGGCGGGCTTACCTTGCCATTCCCCTAAGAAAGAATCGTTTGAGCATGAGGCTCGGCCTGTCCATGTCCCCGTACTCTGAGAAGAATCCCTCGAAGCCCAGCGTCTTTGATATGTTCATCAACATGCCGATCTTCTTCGCGTCAAGAGAAGAATAGAGACGGTTGACCAGTCCGTGCAGCGCAATATCTGTGCCGAATCCCTTCTTGAACAGCCTCTCGTACGTGTCCAGCCTCTTCCCGCCGCGTATGTGCTCTGCTACAACCGAAGCCGCAAGCTTCGCTGCGCTGCCCCCGAACACTATGCCCCCTCCGGTGGTAGGTTTCACCTGCCCCGCGGCGTCGCCTACAAGCAGCACCTCGTTCTTTTCATCGACCACGCTCCTTGCGGTCTGCATAGGTATCATGCTTGCGTAGCCTTCCATCAGCCTGGCTCCTTGCAGCATTCTCACGATCTCGTCCTTCTTGACGAATCTGTCGAATGCAGCCTTGCTGTTTCCGTGCTGTGCCCCTATGCCTATGCCCACCTCTAGTATGTCCTTTGCGTTTGGGCAGGTCCACGCGAAGAACTTCGGCGCGAGCGAATTGTCGAAGAAGAGATCTACAGTCTTTTCGTCCTCTACATCAACGTTGAACTCCGCCTTGTACGTAAGCGTGTACTTCTTGATGGCTCCCATGGAAAAGAACCTGGCAACCTCAGACACAGGACCGTCCGCGCCCACTATTACGCTCTCGCTGTGGAGCTCTTCCAGCTTCTTGGCGTCTATCCTTGACCCGGCAAGTACACTGGCGCCAGCTCGTGCCGCTTCATCTTGGCATATCTCATTCAACCTGACCCTGTCAAGCACATGCGCTTGTGCACCCTTGGCCATTATGCGCATAACCGCCTCTCCCGCATGTATGTTGGCTCCATAGAGGGTGTTGGTTACTGCTTTCTCGTACCCTATGCCCAGGCTCTTGAGCCCGTTTATCGAGATTATCCCGCTGGCCTTGGCCGGGTAGCCAAGCTTGGTCTTCTGGTCGTAGACATTCGTACGTATTCCGTAGCCGGCGAGGTCCTTCGCGGCTATGAGCCCAGAAGTTCCGGCACCGATTACCGCCACACTGTCCTTCATATGAACGTACCATATTGTGTTTCTAGCTATAAAAACTCAGAGCATAGCGCGGCTATCTGAGTGATTCTCTTACTTGCAGGCTGAATTTAGAATCGGTGTTGAGCTCCTCCTTCGTCTTCTCGTCGAAACCCCTCTCCAGACTTGCGCAGAGCAGGCACTTCTTGCTGATGGCCTCCTCTTCCCCGTCGAGCTCCCTTCCGCATCTCCTGCACGAAAACAGCTCGTCCACCATTCTTGCTTGCTGCCAGGTTCTCAAGCGCCCCCTCTTAAATTAGCACCAGTCTGCATATAAATGTAGCCATCCCGAAGCTTCTCGCAAGAGTTATAATAGCGTGGCTCGAGATAGTAGGTAAGACTGGTACCAATGTCGCTAATTGTCTCAGCGCTAGTGGCTTTAATATCAATAATTCTTCCAGGTTTCTTCCTAGCCCTCGCGCTGCTGAAGAAGACGAAGCTGAACATGATCGAGATATCGATCATAGGATTCATGTTTGGTTTGATCTTCCCCCCTACGCTCACGTGGCTCGAGTCGTACCTCATGAACTACGTGCACGCGTTCACATTCTCGTCAGCACTCTACGGCACCAACGTAATCCTGCTTACCATAATTGGAATAGCGCTCTGCGTGCAGCAGGGCGTACTGAACATCGGATTCGGAAGCACAACGAAGTCGGAGGGCGAGATCGCCCACCAGGCCACAGCCGCATACAAGAAGAGGCTTGTCGCCCTGCGCGTCAGGATCGCAGAATTGAGCATAGAGTCAAACCTGGTCAGGGACCACGAGAAGGAGGAAGAGGAGCTGGTCAGGCGCCACGCAGAGGAGAACGCGAGGATGAGGTCGCTCCCGCAGGAGGAACGCGCAAAGCTTGAGGCCATGCATGCTGCGGAGGAGAAGAAGCTGTTGGAGGAGCACGAACGAGAGGAGCGAACGCTAGTCTCCGGAGGCAGCAAGAAGGACAGGAACACAAAGATCATCTGGGGCCTGCTCATCTTCCTCATGCTGCTCACGTTCGCCACGCGCATGATGAGCCTCGGCATAACTCCACACTTCTTCGAGTTCGATCCTTACTTCGACATGCAGAGCACAGAATTCATACTTATCCACGGTTACCAATGGCTCTACGACCACTCGGCGTGGCCCACCGCGATAAACGGTACCCCCCACAGGATCGAACCCATAGTCCCATATCTTGAATCATACTGGTACCAGATAAGCAACCCTCCCGCTAATCAGATCGACCAAACACTATTGAGCGACGTCAGCGGCGTCTATCCGCCCATCACTGCTGCGCTTCTCGTGTTCATCGTGTTCATGTTCTTATACCATATGTACGGGGACATCCCTGCTATCATAGGAGCCGCACTAGCGTCAGCGATGCCCGCCCTCATTACCACTTTCGTAGCAGGCGAACAACTGGTCGAACCATGGGGCATCTTCGCCATGTTCTTCTTCTATGCAGCCTACTTGCTGGCTGCGCAGAACCCCAAGGAGAAGAGGTTCGCCATACTTGCTGGCATAGCATTCGCAGCCTCTTTCCTAGGAGCCCACTACTACACTGTAATTGCGGGAGTCTTCGCCATCTACATAGCCCTGCAGGGAATCATCGACGTCCTCAGGAAGAGAGAGATGCGCGATTTCTACACAATGAACCTGATAGTAATAGGCATAATCATCCTGTTCTACATCCCGTTCGGCCCCTACGGCTCAGTGTTGGCAAACAAGATACCGAGCGTTGCAGGTATACCGGTCATAATCTCATTCCCGCTTCTCTCCTTGTTGTTCGTCTTCCTTCTAGAGAAGCTTCCGCAGCTTGCCAAGAAACAGGGGCTGATAAACAAGGCTGATCTCTCAACTTACTTGGAGACTCTCGCAGGCTTGGGCATACTGGCCCTGGTGCTCATCCTCTTCACTCCTCTGGGCACATCAGTAGACAGGTACATTGCGCTAAGCTCCCACTACACCACTCCCTCGATAGCTCTCTTCATGACGGTGCAGGAATACGCGCCCACGGGATTCAACTTTGACTTTGGTTCCGCAGGCTTTGGCCCAATAGGCGCAAGCGCATTCGGAGTCAATGCAATAGTCTGGTTCGTGCTCATAATCTTCACCGCGCTGGCAGTTGTCGCTGTGTACAAGCGAGATTCCAAGGGGGGAATACTCGCCATAGCCGCGGTGTGGCCGCTGGCTGTAGCCGGCATGATAGAGATAAAGTACCTGCCGCACTTCGGCGTAGGATACATACTGGCCTTTGGCATAATTATCGGCGAACTCCTCCTCATGTCAAAAGGCAAGGGAGAAAGAACGGGAAGGATGGCGATCATAGGATTTGCGGTCCTGATCGTGCTTCTGGAATCAACCTCATTTGTGAGTATCTTCTCAGCCGTCGGGGTTCCGTGCTCAACGATTGGAACTCAGGGCAACTCGCTAGGATACGATCTGTTCTGCAACGTAGTTTCCAACTCCTGGATCAACGCACTTTCTTGGATGAAACAGAACGTAGGGCCCAACGCGCCAAGAGTGCTCTCGTGGTGGGACTATGGCGATTGGATCAACTGGTTCGGCAACAGCAACGCTGTCCTGAGAGGCGACAACGCGATAGCACTGCTCGACTATAAGACAGCGGCAAGGTACGTCCTCGGACAGCAGGACGGCTACGGACCTTCCAATCTAGCGAACTTCTCGAACAACGTAGTCGACGCAAAGTACGTGGTGTTCGACAACCAGCTCACCGCCAAGTGGCAGGCCTTGGACTTCCTTGCATGCGTTGGCACAAACCAGACAAGCAGAGCATATGCCATACAAGCTGGCAATGGATCAGGACAACCGTATCTGCTCGGTACCTCCCAATGTGAACTCAACCACGATCCAGCGTACGTGCTGCTGCCGCTGTCCACCAGCAACATAAACAATTACTGTCAGTTCAGCAACAACAAGATATCTGCGCTCAAGACAGTGATGTTGGTAGGGAACCAGGTTTCTAACCAGACCTACTGCACGCCTACAAACTTCACCACCGGCTCAGTGCGCCTCCTGGACTCGAACGGCAACGAGACCAACATACTCCTTGTTCCCTCGCAGCAGTTCTACGCAGGGCTCAATACGTTCGGTGGGCAGCAGTTCCTCACGTTCATACCGCTCTATCTGCCGAACGGCCCCAACAACACCATAACCGACGCGCCGACCGAGTTCTACAACTCCAACTACTACCGCGCGTTCTACATGGGCAACCTGCCAGGGTTCCATATAGTATACCCTGACAACTTCACCGGCGTGAACTACGTCAATGGCACGTGGCCTGTGGTTATCTACGCCCTTGACAACTACACCGGCCCGCTGCCCATCGTGACGCCAAAGCCTGCGTGGGTGGTGAATAACTTCACGATGCCTGGCTGACGGCCAGCGATCAAGCTCAAGCCTTAAATTCTTTGACTACCAACCACCAGCATGGCTGTAAACCAGGAAGATGTGAAGGCCGCAAAGAGCATACTGTGGCCCGATGAGACCGTAGAGGTTACAGCCAAGCAGAGGCGCATCGGCCCGGGCGGATCGGCCACCTCTCCCACATCAGTCCTCGCAACAGACAAACGCATAATCATACTAAACAGAGCAAGTCTGGGCATAAGGCAGGACTATGAAGTTATCCCTTACAAGCAAGTGACCAGCGTCAGGCTTGAGCACGGGGTCCTCTCCTCTTCGGTGTTCATACGCGTGCAGGGTTACGACAGGGACCAGGGTCTGCTGAAGAACGGAAAGGAGGAGGGAGAGATAGACGGACTTAACAATGCAGACGCCAAGGCGCTGGCGGACTTCCTCAACAAGAAGCTTGACGACGCTGCCTCATCCCCAGAGGCCGGCGAAACGGACAGTGGCGCAGTGGGATCCCGATACTGCACCCAGTGCGGCAACAGGAATCCCGCCTCGTCGAAGTTCTGCTCCAAGTGCGGCGCTTCCCTCGGAAGATAGCGAAGCGGAAAGGTATAAAAAGCTGTTCTTGCCTAAATTAGGATTATATACCCATAAAAAATACAACACAGTTTCTACGCGATTTGGGGGAATGACTTACACGCTAATTTGAGTGGTAACATGGCAGAAAACCAACTAGGACAGCAATATATGATATTGCCCGAGGGGGCAAGCAGGATTCTCGGAAGGGAGGCTCAGCGGACCAACATAGCAGTTGGCTACGCCGTGTCGAGCATAGTCAGGAGCACGCTCGGCCCAAAGGGCATGGACAAGATGCTCGTGAGCGAACTTGGAGACATAGTCATAACGAACGACGGCGCCTCCATACTGGAGGAGATGAACGTTGAGCACCCTGTGGCAAAGCTCATGGTAGAGATAGCGAAGAGCCAGGACAAGGAGGTTGGCGACGGCACCACGACCGCCGTCATAATCGCCGGAGAGCTCCTCAAGAACGCCGGGGATCTCATAGAGAAGGGCATAAACCCAAACACCATAATTAAGGGATACGAGATGGCTGCCGGCAAGTCAAAAGACCTGCTGCTCGACTGCGCGGAGTCAATAATGCTGAGCGACGACGACAAACTTGAGAAGATCGCCATGGTGTCCGTAGGCTCGAAGAACATAGGCAACGATGCAACCCGCAAATACCTGTCAAAGCTCGCAATACAGGCGATAAAGCAGGTCGCTGAGAAGCACGACAACAAGCTGGTTATAGACAAGGACTTCATCAAGCTAGAGAAGAAGGAGGGTGGAAGCGTCGAGGACACCCAGTACATAAACGGGGTGCTCGTGGACAAGGAGGTAGCACATCCCGGAATGCCCAAGACGATCAAGAACGCAAAGATCGCCCTGCTAGACCTTGCGCTTGAGATAGAGAAGACCGAGACGGACGCAAGGATCGAGATAACGTCGCCTGAGCAGATGCAGAGCTTCCTCCAGCAGGAGGAGAAGATGCTCAAGGGCATGGCTGACAAGGCAGCGAAGAGCGGTGCCACGGTTCTCTTCGTGCAGAAGGGAATAGATGATGTAGCGCAGCACTACCTGGCCAAGGCGGGGCTTCTGGCCGTCAGGAGGGTCAAGAAGAGCGACATGGAGAAGCTGTCGAAGGCAACAGGCGCGAAGGTTGTCACGAGCCTAGACGATCTCACCTCTGGCGACCTCGGATTCGCTGGAATGGTAGAGGAGAGGAAGATCTCAGGAGAGCAGATGGTCTTCGTCGAGAAGTGCAAGGACCCTAAGAGCGTCACCATATTCGTGCGCGGAGGGACAAAGCAGGTCGTGGACGAGACCGAGCGCGCGATCACCGATGAGATAGGCGCGCTTGCGAGCGCGCTTGAGGTAGGCAAGTATGTCTATGGAGGCGGCAGCACGGAGGAGTTCGTGGCCAAGGGGCTGCGCGACTACTCTGGCAACGTTGGCGGCAGGGAGCAGCTTGCTATACAGGCCTTCGCCGACGCGCTAGAAGCCATACCAAAGACCCTTGCAGACAGCGCCGGCATGGACGCGATAGATACGATCGTCCAGCTCAGGAGCAAGCAGAAGGGCAAGGAGGGGAGGAGCTACGGCGTAGACGTGCACCGCGGGGTAATCAGCGACATGGACAGGCTCGGAGTCATAGAGCCGGTGAAGATAAAGCAGCAGGCTATATCGAGCGCCATGGAGGCAAGCGTGCAGATCCTTAGGATAGACGACATGATAAGCAGCAAGGGCAGCAGGCCTGCAGGACCTCCAGGAGGAGGCATGCCTGGAATGGGAGGAGAGGCGGACTAGGCTAGTCTGGCCTCTTTTATACCTTTCCTGCCCACTCTTACAGGATGTGCTCCGATGTCAAGTCTCTTTCTCGTGCTGGGCACGCAGGGGGCAGGAAAGACCACCACGCTCAAAGGCGTAAGGGACGCCAAGACCGTTAGCATTGGCACCGAGATGCTGAACGCATATTCTAAAGCCACAGGGATAAAGGACAGGGACGAAACAAGGAAGCTGGGAATACTTGACGTCAAACGCGATGCCCGAATAAGGAATGGCGTGCTCAGGCGGATCTCGCGGATGAGCGGCACCATCGCCCTGGACACGCACGCCAGCCTGAAGACAGGAGACGGATACTTTGCAGGCTTCTCTTTCGCAGACCTTGATATGATGAGGGGAGCAACCAAGGCAATAATATATGTTGACGCACCAACTAAACAGATACTGGAGCGGAGAAAGAGGGACAAGGGCAGGAGGCGCGAGAACGACAGCGAGGAAGAGATAGACATGCACAGGAAGCTGAACCTCGCATTCACCGCCATATACGCCATGCGGCTACAGGTGCCTGTGTTTGTGGTCGATAACCCAAATGGCGCCATCCGCGCCACGCAGAAAAGGGTGCAGGAGATAATAAGCAAGATGAAGTGAAGATATGGTTCTTGGCATTGAGCTAACGATAATAGCAGTGATATACGTCTTCTTCTCAGTAGGCGTTCAGAGGAAACTCGTCGACATGAAGCACATGCAGGAGGTTCAGGAAGTGATAAAGCAGAAGAGCAAGGAACTGAACGAGATGGCGAAGAACAAGGAGAGCCAAGAGAAGCTCATGGCGAAACAGAAGGAGGTCACGTCTCTCCTTGGCCAGAGCATGAGGTCGCAGCTGAAGCCGATGTTCGTGGTTCTTCCGATATTCTTCGTCGTCTACTACCTCGTCTTTCCTGCGGTCTTCCCGTCGACGCTGAAGGTAACGGTTCCGCTCATATCTGTCACGCTCGGATACCAGACGTACTTCATAGCGGTCGCATTCGTGCTCGGCCTGGCGCTCTCCGGAGGGCTCATGCTGAGGGACAGGCTGAGGCTGGCGAAGGAGAAGAGACTGGCAGCGGAAGTGCAGCAGTAAGCTATTTATGCCTTAGATGAGCAAGCATATTCTCTATTTCAGGTATCAACATGCCTAAGCCAATGCATAGGTCAAGAAGCTTCAGGAGACTAGACAGGGTCACGCCTAGCGGAAAGCATGTGCTCCACTTCGAGCGCAAGAAGGCGAAGTTTCCTCACTGCGCCATATGCAGAATGGAGCTCAACGGAATTAACTCCGGAGACAACGCAAAAGGCAAGAGCAGGAAGAGCAACTCAAGGATATTCGGCGGCATACTCTGCGCCTCGTGTACAGCCGAGGTCGTCAAGCTCGCCAGCCGTATCGAGAACGGGGAGATGCGCGTCGGGGACATAGGCACGAGGCAGAGAACATACGTACTGCAGATGATCGCTCACTGAGCGCATCATTCGTCAGCCATATTAATTCCGCGGGTCAAAGCAAAATATGAAGGCGCTCATTCTTTCAGGTATGCCTGCTGCTGGCAAAACCACCGTGGCAACTGCCATAGCCCAAAAGGCAGGGATACCTGCGCTCGGGGGCGGAGACATCCTTAAGGAGATGGCCAGGGAACGCGGATACACGGTGACTGGCGAGGGCTGGTGGGACACCAATGACGGAATACGCTTCCTTCGCGAGCGCGAATCCAATCCGGATTTCGACAAGGAAGCAGACAGGCGAATGATAGAGAAGATAGAAAGAGGAAGCATAGTGGTTACGAGCTATACTATGCCGTGGCTCTCAAAGAGCGGGATCAAGTGCTGGCTCGATGCCTCGGCTGGCACCCGCGCCAAGCGCATGGTCGTCAGGGATTCTATGCCTTTGGAGAAGGCAGCGCGGGTAGTTGCCCTAAGAGACAAGGAGAACCACGACCTCTACCTGAAGATGTATGGAATAGATCTTGGTGCTGACATGAAACCTTTTAATATAATTGTTGACGTTAATACTAAGACGCAAGACGAGATTGCTGAAGATATACTGAATGAGGCAAAAAGGTACGAATAATTTGCAAGACGTGAGATCATGGGTTTGGTAGAAGTAGGAAGAGTATGCGTGAAGAAGTTCGGAAGGGACGCGGGCAAACGCGCGGTGGTCACGAAGGTCATAGACGCGAATTTTGTACACATAATGACTTCTGTAAGGCTGAAGGAGCGAAAGTGCAACGTTAAGCACCTGGAGTTCCTTTCCGAGAAGGTCGACCCTAAAAGCAAAGAGCAGGTCGCCAAAGCTCTTGAGGTAGAGGCGGCCAAGGTTAAGGTCTGAACATGGCCTTCAAGATCGGGCCGAAGATAAAGAACGTTATCAAGAGAGACAGCAGGGTCATCTTCACCACGACAAGGGAGGCATTCCCTTTCGTCGCCGATCACGGGAACGGGGACTTTATCTTCGATATAGAAGGCAACAAGTTCATCGATTTTTCAAGTTTCGTCAGCTGCTACAATCTTGGGATAAACGGCAACGCGCAGATAAGAACCGCTGCGAAGAAGCAGATCGACAGACTGATGCACGGCATGTTCATGGATTACTACGAAGCCTCGCCTGTGGCGCTGGCAGAGAAGCTGGTGAAGATGCTGCCTCCTGGCTTCGGACGCGTGTTCTTCTCAAATTCTGGCACCGAAGCAAACGAAGACGCGATAAAGCTCGTAAAGCTGTTCACGAAGAGGCGGCACATAATTGGGTTCTACGGCGCATTCCACGGCAGGTCGCTTGGTTCCCTGGCGCTGACCGCATCGAAGACGCCGCACCGCGCGCACTTCGGCCCGTTTGTCAACGTTTCGCATGTGCCGTACCCTGACCCATACAGGTTCAACGGCGATCCTGAGGAATGCTCCCAGGCAAGCATAGACTTCATAGAAGAAAACATACTGGGACGAACGGTTCCCCAGGAAGAGGTTGCGGCCATCTTCTTCGAACCCATACAGGGAGAAGGAGGATATGTGGTTCCACCGAGAGGATTCTTCAAACAACTGAGGAAGCTCGCCAATGAGCACGGGATACTCCTTGTCGATGACGAGATACAGGCAGGCTACATGCGCACAGGAAAGTTCCTCGCACTTGACAACTTTGGCGCCACTGCTGACGTCTACACATTTGCGAAATCTTTCGGCGCAGGCTTCCCGCTGGCGGCCACAGTGGCCAGGAGATCGCTTGGAGACACGCCTTCTGGCGCCCACGCTGGAACGTTCGGCGGAAACCTTGTCGCTACGGCTGCGGCAACAGCTTCTCTAGACTATCTCAGGCGCAACATGCGCAGCATGCAGCACGGCATAGTCAGGAAGGGCGCCAAGATCATGAAGAGGATGAACGAGATAAAGGACGAGTACGAGTACGTCGGTGACGTGCGCGGCATAGGATTGATGATCGGCGTCGAGTTTGTTAAGTCCAAGGAGCGCAAGGAGTACGCGACGAAGGAACGCGATAAAGTCGTAATGGACTGCTTCCAGAAGGGACTGGTTGTGCTTCCGGCAGGAAGATCTGCCATGAGGATAATCCCGCCGCTGACGGTGTCTGACAGCAGCATAGACAAGGGGCTTGACATACTTGAAGAAGCGATCAAGAGCAACTCGAAGTAACCTGCGAACATCTGCGCACCAGGTCTCCGCAGGAACCATAGTGTTCACGATCCACAGGGGCACGATAAAGTTCCTGCTGCTGAAGCAGAACAACGCCTTCTACGGAAGGGACACGAGCCACGATACTTTTGACCTCGGGCCAAAGGGCCACCTGAGCAAGGGCGAGAGCTACCTGCAGGCTGCAAAGAGGGAGCTGAAGGAGGAGACTGGGCTCAACCTCCATGTGGATACAAATTTCATGCATGAGGAGTCGTACACGTTCAGCGAGCAGAACAGCCTGACTCATAAGCGGATGACTGTGGACAAGAAGGTGGTATACTTTATCGCATTCGCGCATGACAAAGACATAAGGCAGATTGCGCTGTCGCCTGAGCACACAAAGTACTACCTGCTTCCATTGAACGAGATGCTCTCTCGCCTTAGGTACGATAACCAGCGGGCACTGGTGCGCCAGGCAGACGAGTACGTAAGGGCGAACTACCTTCCCTACATGAAGTTGACCAAGTTGAACTGACCCCTGTTCTCCTCAACGTTCAGCTCCAGGCTCCCGAACAGGTTATCTATCTCGTCCTTTATGAGTTGCAGCCTCTGCTTGGTGTACACGTCAAGATTGTATCTGTCCGCGAGCTTTATCGACGTATTGAGGTACTTCTCTATGCTGCCCTTGGATATGGTCAACAGGAGCTTGCCTCCGCAGCGTGTGCATTTTCCGCATAACGGCACGCGCCGATACTTGGCGTTGCACCCGGCGCACCTGAACTGCTGCCTTGAGAACGAGTGAAGGTTTCCTATAAGGTCGCGTATGAAGTGGCCGTTGATGAGCCTCCTTGCAGCGTCGCGCTTGTCTATTGATTCGAGCATGTCCATTATCCTGAATTCTGTCTCTATCTTCTCGTCCATTGTCTTCAGAACAGTGTAGATGCTCTTCTTTGGCGAGTTCCTTATTGCGTTAACAGAAGAGTCGTGGGTGAACATCAGGTGGTCGAACGCGCCTGCGGTGCCTAAGCGCGTCTCGACCAGTTCCACCTTCGCTTCGGCCGGAGGCGCTCCAGCGAATGTTTTATTGTAGAACTCCAGTCCGTAGCTGCCGTTAACTTCCATCGCGTGCACCTCGTCGTCTACCTCCTCTGGCTTGACCCTCGTGGTGAGCAGCAGTGGTTCGTCCATCGTGCCGCCAATGGTAACCGGCAGGTAGTCTCTGGAGAAGTTGATTAGCGTATCCAGAAGCAGCATAGTGGTATCTTCGTCGCCGTCCGCGTTTCTCCTTCTGGCGCAGATCGTGTATGGGTGGGCAAAGCCCACATTCGCGTCAGTAAAGCCCAGAAGCCTGTTGAGAACAGCGCACGACGTATGCGGCGAAAGCGTCAGCACCAACTGCCCTACCAGGTCGTGCGCGGTCTTCGCGTTATAGAAAGCATCGATCCCGTACAGCCGCTGCAGCATCTCATCGACAAACCTGGAGATGCTCAAAAGATACTCTGCTCCTCTCTTGTTGATTATTACGTCCTGGTGCTTCATCTCCAGCAGCTGGTCGTCGTTCTCTAGGGGCTTGCCCTCATAGTCTGTCGTATAGCCCATCTCTTTCAGCTTCTCCACCCCAACTCCAATCTCTCTTGGATAAAAGTGGGTTATAGGCATGTCCGTAGCATCAAATCTGGCGGTACCATCCTTGAATATGAACACATTGAACATCGCACGGAGTATGCCTTTCTCAATGGGCTCTGCGATCTTGTTCTTGTTCATCAGCCCCTTCACCCCCTTGACCACCTTCGGGAGCCTGGGAGAACCGAGTCTGCCTATAGCATTGGTGACTAGTCCTGAGAAGTTCACGCCCCGCTGATCATAGGCAACGGTTTCGCTTCCACATCGCACGCAGGTGTCCCCTTCCTGCCTGGTTCCACACTTGCTGCATACGCGCTCTATGTTTGCATGCACGCTGCATTTGTAGCACCACGGGGAGTCGAGCCTGCTTCCGCAGTTTTTGCATACATAGCGCGCCAGTTCCACCTTGACTCCAGAATTTCCGAACCTCTTGGCCTCTGAAGCATAAGCGTTGGCTATGTTTCTCTCCTTTCCTCCTTCATACCCTACGGGGAAGAGCACATTTGGCGCAGGCACCATCAGCCTCTCCCCTGCCTTTTCAGGCCTGCCTATCCTGGCGCCTATGAAGGTAGACCTCTTCATCAACTTTACAGTGGAGAGCGAATTGAGCAGTGCAAGAGTGCCTTCTTTCGATTCATACTTGTCCGTCACGTCTGTGTTTATGCGCCCTTCCCTGTCCTGTACGAAACCGAACGAGACCAGTAGGCTCTGCGCGAACTCTTTAGCTATCTTTATGTTTTCGCCTTCGGGTTTTGCGGGCACCATGAGCAGCTCAAGCGCGTCATTCAGCTGCTCATTGCCTGCCGCATCCCCGAGCACGAGCCCGTCTATCTCAAAGAGGCTCTTTCCGGGAGTAACGCTCTTGGCGATGGTCTGCACAAGCAACCTCAGCTGATCTTCGCTCACAGCCTGAAACTCAAAAAGGAACCTCGGATGCAGCGGCACGCCGTACTTGAGCGACGCGGCAAAAGCGTCCTCAAAGCTCATCTCTCTGTGTGCGTCCTTCTCCACCTTCCCTCCCGCAGCCTGCAGCTCAGCGCTCCATAGCTCCTCTACGTAGCTGCTTGGCTGGAGCGGCGTGTTCGTCTTCTTGAAATCGCCATAGGTCACCAGTATGTCCCCCAGGGAGATTATCTTTACGATGTCCTTCCTCAGTTCAGATGCGGTCTCAGCATCGTTTATCCGCAGCGTCTCCCCCGAACGAAGCTTGACGAACGGCCCCTCGAGGGAGTCGACAGGCGCCGCTACGCATCCCTTGCCCGGCAGCTCTATCATCAGCTGCGTTCCTATGCCTATGAAGTCATCAAGCACTATCATGGTGGCCGGGCTGAAGCCTTTTGCGGCTATCCCAGTCATTCTGCTCCTCCCGTACCTTAGCCTGAACCCTCCGAAGTGCCTCGGATAGGCAAGCACGGGCCTGCCGGCGACCAGTTTCTCCAGGAATACCGCAGTCTCGGTCTTCGCGCCCTCTGCGCTCTTCTTCGCTTTGTCTATCTTTATTATGGAGTCGAGCCAGCCCCAGTCAAGCCCCGCCTTCTTCACCTCTCTGGAAACGCTCTTGGCCTTCTGCGCGATGCTGCTTACAACGAGGGGCACACCTCCCCTTATCCTATTGCTTATCGGCACATCCTTTCCCCCAAATCCTTTCCTGGAGAGGTTGGAGTGCACGCTTATCTCCATATCTTCGGTTGGCACGCCCTCAACGCATACTGGACAGTTGCCAACTATGGTGCGTATCTCATCAGGGTGCGGTTTGTACTGCAGCGGAACCACACGCTCGTGGTATATCTCGACCTCCTCAACATATCTCTCTATCTCGTCCTTTGTGGCCTTGTAGTCTCCTATGTTGAAGAACTTCCTGGCGTAATCGGCAAATGCCACAGACATTGCCACAGAGGTGCCCCCCGCGCTTCTTATGGGGCCGGCATAGAACACCGCTATGTAGTCTGAGTTGTCCTGGTTCTTGTAGTGCGATACGTACTGCACGCCTTCCGTTGGTGCAACCAGTACGCCGTCAGTCATTATCGCAAGCGCTACCCTCACCGCCATCTCTATCCTCTTCACGGCTTCGTAGCCAGCAAACGCATCATTTGTGCATATGTCCTTGATCGTGGCGAAGATGAGCTCGCTCCTCGTCCTGCCCTTCTGGTTCTTGGATATAAGGTCGGCGAGTCCGTCTACTCCAATGAGTCCTTCCACCTTGCCAGCTATGTCAGGCGCGACTTTTATCTCCACATACGGCTTGGGATCCAAGCCTACCGCTTTCGCTTTGCTGGCCACTTCGAATGCTAGCTTGAACTTGCTTTCAAGCGCCTCAAAATACTCTTCCGTATTCGCAAAATCCCCCTAAAGCTCGTTGAAGTCCATCACGTTTATGCGTCCGCTGTTCGCTTCGTATATAGGAAGCAGTCCGGGTGAGGGCACATGACCCTGCTTTATCTGGTATCCGGTTCTTCCCTGCCAGGTGCCGCTGTTTATCAGGAGCGTGCCGTGATAGGCGTCGTAGCCATTCTTGTGTATGTGGCCCATGTGAAGTATGTCAGGCACCTCGTTAATCACCAGAGAGTCGTTCTTGCTCGGCACCACGATATTTCCTCCGTATATCGGAGACAGGTGCCTGCGCTTCAGTATCTCGCGCATCGCATCAGTCGGCGTGCCATAGCTGCATCCCGGAATGCTCCTTATCACCGAGTCCAGCGAGGTGCCGTGGTACGCGAGTATCTTCACTCCGTGCAGGTTGAGATAGCACGGGTTGGTCATCATGTGTACGTTGTCGCGCTTGAAGTCATTGAGGAAGCCGTTCCCCACCCTGGGCTGCGGCTCAGCCCGCTGTACGGCATCGTGGTTTCCTGGTATGATGAACGTCTCTATGTAGTCTGGTATGCTCTGCATGAAGTCGAAGAAGACAGAGTACTGTTTGTAGATGTCGTCTATGTTAAGCTCTTTGTCCTGCTCTGGGTATATTCCGATGCCGTCTACCAGGTCGCCAGCCACCACCAGATACTTTATCTTGGCCGCAAGGTCCTTCCTGTAGTCGACTCCCCCGTTTATCCATTCGAGGAACTTTGCAAACTGCTTCTCCATGAACAGCTTGTGGCCCACGTGCACGTCTGAGAGCAGCGCGATGCCTATGTCCTCCTCGCTCTTTCCGGTTTGGTGAACCGGAACATCGGGCCAGAGCATCCTGTTCGCAATTATGAACTGGTTCCACGTCTTGCCCTTTACCGCCACCACGTCGTCCTTGACGAGTCGCGACGCCGAGTCAAAAAGTTCGTTCTGCTCATCTTTTATCTTCCTCGCAGGCTTCATGAAAAGTATCTTTACCGTGCCAGTCTCATCCTCGAGGGTGATCATCACATTGCCTTTCGCGGTGACCACCTTGTCGTAGATCATGCCTACAACAGCGATATCCCTGCCGCTCATGTACTGCTTTGCGCTCTCAATGTTTCCAAGTATGCCGCTGAAACCGTTGCCGTAGGACCTTATTATCTCCTTGATCCTTGAAAATCTGTCCTGAAAGTAATCTATGAAGTCGGTTACGTTGGAAGATGTGCGTTCTACCTTTACATCCCTCGCCCTGAACTCGGGTTCTATCTCTTTTGCGTAAGGCTTGAAGTCTGCAGACCTGATCACCTCCACCTGCACGGGCTCTTTTCTCTCGCGCGCCTTTGATATTATCTCAAGTAGCTCCTTCTTTCCCATCACCTTGCTTTCCGAGTCCTGGTATCTCTCTATTATTTTGGCAACTAGAGGTTCTGTGTCTACGTTCGCGAGATCCGATTCACTTATGTCTGAGCTTATGATGACTTTGCCGCTCAGTCTAGACACAAGCTCAAGCAGGCCTTCCCCAGCCATACATTCCCTCAAATAACAAGTAGCAAAGGAAATTGTGTGCGCTTTAATATAAAGGTTTATCCATAGCGTTCTACATCAAAATAAAAGAGAAAGCAACACTCGTCATAACGAACAACAGGCATAATAAGACTTTTAATTAGATTTATCCATCCCTAACAAAGTTAATCGCATGTTCAGGTACACTACAAGAAAAGAGATGGATAAATTTTTGCAGCACTTAGTGGAATCTAAAACGTTTGATGCTATTTTAAGACTGCCTTCTACCAAACCCTATGACTTTTTAGCCAGCTTAGTGTTCGTAAACAAAATAGACGAAAACAAGCTTAAGATGAAAATCAAGAAGTTAAAGAGCAAAATGTGCAAGATCAAGATATCTGAGATAAACAAAAAATCAAACAAACTCTTTTTCAAGTGCATAGACGTTCGGACTTTTCATAAGATTAGAAAGATCTTGCCACATTCGATTCTAAGGGATCGCGCAGCAAAATATTTGGAAGACGAGTTCCTATCGGCGCTGGACATTTATGCAGCAATCCCCGAAAGTACACCGCGACCAATTGCTTTAGTGACAAGCAAGAATGGTCGAAAAACTATCGGTGCGCTTTATGAATATGTCGAAGGCAGGAACCTAAACGAGTGCGACGAGCGATTTCGTAAAATGAATGATTATAAGAGCTCAATAAAAGCGAGGTCAGACCTCGTGGCCGCAATCAAAAGACTGCAGTCTAGAAATGCCGCCCATGGAGATATCAGTCCAGAAAACGTGTTGGTAACAAACCGCGGCATTAAGCTTATAGACCCCGCTCCGATAAGCGAATTTTATAGGAACCGTATTTGGGATAAGCTGTTATACCTAGAAGGATATAAACGAGACATACTTGTTAAGTTCGACTTCAGGTAGAATACACTTTCGGCAGTGTCAATCCAGCTAGTCCTTGACTGATTCAAGAAGGCTGAGTATGTTCCAGATCACAGTCCTGGCATACGGGGGCAGGTTTATGTCGTTGCTGACCTCGTCTATCTTGTAGGTCGCGCTTGACGACTTGACAGAGTAGTTGCCCTCTCCCTGCGAGAGCGCCTTCTTCGCGTCTTCCAGAGCCGCCTTCACGTTCCTGGGAACGCTGTTGTCGTTAAGCAGTATGTCTATCTGCTGCTTCACCTGCGTAATCGTTTCCTCGTGAGTCTTGTCATCTTTCATCTAATCACCAACGGGCCCGGCGGGATTTGAACCCGCGACCTTCAGCTTGCTTTGCACGATGCGTAGAAGGCTGTTGCTCTATCCAAGCTGAGCTACGAGCCCAGGATAGTCATATGTAAAACAGCCTTCTTATGTTTTCTGTTGTTTTTGCCGCGACCTCATCAAGCGGAACACCCTTTAAACGGGCAACAATTTCGCAAACCCCTATCACATCAGCAGGAGTTTTCCCAACTACAGGAGAATCTGTCTCTACGACTATGCTACTTAAGTCGACCGCATTTATAATCCTTTTCCTCTTTCCAGTAATCGCCGGCGGCACCGATATCAGATAACCCTTTTTTGCTACGTCTATTGCCTGATTCTCGTCCCCTTCGAAGAAGTGAAAGATCGCACGCCTTATCTGCGCTTCAGAGAGCATCCTCAGGGTATCGTCCAGCATGCCTCTGCAGTGGATCACAACAGGCATGTCAAGGTCCCTTGCCGCCTGCAGCTGCCTTCCGAACACATCCCGCTGCACGTCCATGCGGTTGGAATCTGCAACCTTTGCATCCAACCCTATCTCGCCTATGCCCACTATGTGCCTGCTGCTCTTGATCAGCCCATCGATCTCCAACACCGACGCCGAGTCCTTTGCAGAAAAATCTGGACCGATTCCCACCACCGCGAAGATGCCGAGCTTCTCCGCAAGGCTTGCGTTCTCGAAGTTGTCCTTGGCGCTCCCCCCCGCGCTTATTATCGTGCCTACGCCCCTCTTCCTTGCGTTCTCCACGGTCTCGGCTGGGTCGTCAAAGAGATTTAGGTGGCAGTGAGCGTCAGAGAACTCTGCGCCGGCTTCTATCTTCTGTCTCTCTATAGTAAGCGACTGCATCTGCTGGGGCGTATCTACTCCTCAGGGCGTTCGTCAACCATCCCTGTAACATATAGGAACTTGTCCTCTTTTATGTATTTCAGCCCGTCCTGCCTGACGTGCTTCGAGATGAACGTTTCCAACACGTTCCTCATCAGGCCTATGAGCGTCTTGTCGTCCACATTCAGAGGCACATGATAGTACTCGTCGGTAAGAGTTCCAGTGACCTTCTCGTCCTTTCTCAGGAGCGCCCGCATCCTGAGACTTTCAGCCAGGCTCTCCTCGTCAGTGTCGCCTATCCAGATATGGTAGATGCCAGGTATCTGCATCATCTCCCGCATCTTCTCCACGTACTTCCTGTGAACGAAGAACGCTGCCCTGGTATTGAACTCTATAAGGTCGTCGGTCTCCGTCTTCCAGTTTGCGGTCAGGTCAGACATGAGGGAACGTCCGTTCCTGAGCGTTGTCTTAACGTTCCTCAACCCCCACATCCCAAGCTCTCTGGCGGCGTAGAGAAACGCAACCTCATACCTGCTTGTGGCGCTCGGTCTCTCCAGTCCGTAGAACCCGGAACGCGGCAGCTCCTCCTCCTGCCTTGCCAGCGTAGCCTTCTGAGCTATCAACTGCTCCCCCAACGCCAAACTATATCAGCATCTTTTAATATACCTTGTCTTGCAAATAGTTTACAGATACAACCACAGCTCAGCGTGTTACATGAAGAAGCAGAAATTGACTTACGGCACCACCAACAAATTACTGATCGCAGCGATAGCCGTGGGCATTGTGGCGATCGTCATGTCTTCCTACGCAATACTGAATCCACAGGTGAGGATAGTATACAGGAACGTGACAGCGAACGCCAGCACGGTGCAGGGCTACAACATCACCGGCAGCCTTCTGGAGCCGCCAACCAGCTTCCCTGACGCGCCTGTCATAACACAGAACCAGTCGTTCGGCAGCAGACTCACCAACATTAATGCCCAGTTCAACGCAAGCGAACTGGCGGTAATCAACAACGCACCCAACTCCTACTTCGAGCAGGCGGGAGAGATGCTTCTCAACGGGACGCTTAACAACACTGTAGGCACGGCCACAAAGAAACTTCCTATCTTCTCCGTGAATGGGAAACCCACGGTCCTGTACCTCGGTTCCATAACCTGCATCTTCTGCGGCGAGAACAGGTGGGCCATGGCAATGGCGCTCTCCAGGTTCGGCAGCTTCTCGCACCTGTTCAAGGGCTACAGCTCCCTGGGCGACGGCGACATGCCAACCCTATACTGGGCGCCCGCGCACTACAACTCATCGTCGACGGTGTTCGGCAACTTCTACCAAAGCAACCTCATCAACTTCGTCTCTATAGAGGACGCCAACCCGATATCCGGAGGTTTCTCGCTCAACCCAATGTCCCTGATACAGCAGAGGGTCAACCAGACCAAAAACACGGTCTACACTGACGCGCTCAGCTACCTGATAAGCACAAACGACTTCAGCGGCACTCCGTTCACCGTATGGGGGTCATACGAGGTCGGTGGCGCAGACGCGGTGATCTTCGGTAACAACACCAACAAGGAGGGAACCGCCCCACTGCAGCACATGACGCATCAGGACGTTCTCAGCCAGTTTGCGCAGTCCAACGACCAGTTCGCGTTGTCGGAATATGCGGCAGCAGACGTCTATGTCGCGCTGATGTGCAAGACGCTGAACAACACCCCGAGCGTCTGCACCGCCATACCTTCGATACAGGCCATTGAGACGAAGATGGGGCTCTAAATGCCAGCATCAAAAAAGAGGGACACAAGGGCTCGTGCGTTTGCGCAGATATTCGCCTCACCTTTCTACATAGCCGTTGTCGTTGCAGCCATAGCGGTCTATTATGAGCTCTTCCACTACCTGATAGTGAGCAGCAACGATGGCATCTTCCTTGTCACGGTTCCCCTGTACCTGATATACGCGCTCATCTTCACAGCGTCGCTTCTCTTCGCCACCAGCGTATTCGCGGTGGGCAAGTCGGTAAAGGCCAGATACGCTGGTGCGGAAGGAGGAGTGCTGAGCGCCTTCACGTCTTCCATTGGCGGTCTGGTGGTCGGTTGCAGCTGCTACGCGCCGATCTTCTCTTCCGTGCTCTATGCCATAGGATTCGGAACCCTGCAGGTGAGCAGCGCAATATCGTTCCTTGGAGCCTATCAATCGTGGTTCGTAGTCGTCTTTATCGCGGCAAATCTAATCTTTATATACTATCAGCTCGGAAGGATAATCCGTATAGGCGGCATGCCCAAACGCGGGTAGCCGCTTGCGTGTTGTTTCGAATGCAGGCGAGAAGGACAAAGGCTGTAAAGGGGCGCAAACACACCGCTGCAAGGCGAGGCGCAGGGAAGGGACGCTCCCGCGCACACCGCACAGAGCTGTCAGGCAGCCACGAGGAGTTCCTGCTCAAAAAACTGTTAGATTCGCACCACAGCGCCGCCTCAAGGAGCCTGATCCTGCAGGATCTTCTCTATAGTTCGTCGCCCGAACTACGCGTGTTGGCATTCAAGTCAGGATACAATCTTGGAGCTGAGGCGTACAGGAAGTCGCCAGGCGGCACAGGGGCGCTGCAACGCATTCTAGAGAACGCGGGCATGGGGAGCATAGTATACTACCCATTCGAATCAAGGAGCACGTTCGCCTCGCGAACAACAAGATCCGGAGGACAGAACCTCGGGATAAATATCCATGTGTTCGAGTCCGGAATAATCTCAGGCTACCTGTCTGCGCACGCAGGCACCAGTGTAGTCGCAGAGGAGAAGTCCTGCGTGTTCAACGGCGCAAGCCACTGCATGTTCGTGGCCAGGCCCGGCTCGCAGCATGCAGAGCTAGGCGCCTCGCTTGAGTTCGCAGACCTGCTGCGCGCGGCAAGGCACGCTATAGAATCAGCGGAGCACAGGCACGGATGGGAAGGCTACTGCACGCTGGAGAGCATGCCGCTCTTCTCCGAGCCCGTCTTCTCAGAGATGCTCAAGTTCCTGTACCTGCTGGGCAAGATGTCCGCCTCAGACCATCTGCCGCGGCCCGAGCATGAGATCACGATGGCAGCCAAATTCGCCGGGATTGAGGGCGCAAAGGTCAGGAAGAGCAAGAAGCAGGGGCTCAGCATCATGCTTGAGTACGGGCATGAAACCTCTGTAGGAAGGTTTGTGGACCTCACTTCAGCGTTCATTTCAGGAGTCGCAAAGGGCGCGTACGGCAGGAGCGTGCAGGCGTCCCGAAGCCTGAGCTCCAAAGGAGTTTATAATGTTAGGATGGAGTTATTAGGGAAAAAGACAGAGTGGCGTAGATGAATCTAGCATTTTTGGACTCGATACTCAAGTATGTGCCGGGCATAGGCAAGCCCAACGCTCCGCTCTCATTCAGGGAGAAGCTGAAGTGGACCGGCATAATCATGGCCATCTACTTCCTCATGTTCAGCACGCCGGCGTTCGGCGTCAGCACAGCGACGATAAACCAGCCGCTCATCCAGCTCATAAGCGTAATATTCGCCAGCAGGATAGGCAGCCTCATCACTGTAGGCATAGGCCCTATCGTACTAGCCAGCATAGTGCTGCAGCTGATAATCGGGGCCGGGTTGTTCCAGATAGACCTGAACGACCCAGTGCAGAAGGGCAGGTTCCAGGCAATACAGAAGCTCGCCGCCATGTCGATAGCTGTGGTGGAATCATACATCTTCGTTGCCACTGGCTATGTGCCGCTTGTGAGTTCCGCATACACTGGCGTGGTGGTCTTCCAGCTCGCGCTCAGCGCCATCTTCATAGTCTTCCTTGACGAGGCGATGACCAAGTGGGGGATCACGTCTGGCATCAACCTCTTCATAGCAGGGGGCGTAGCCTACGCGATAATAGCCGGAACTAGCACGATACTTCTCGGAGAGGCGATACAGGCGATAGTGAGCGGGGGCGCGACCGCCATACCAAACGCCATACTCGCGTTCGGCCCTCTCTTCTTCGCGATACTGGTCTTCCTGATAAGCATCTACGCGTATGACATGAAGGTCGAGATACCGCTCGTGTTCAGCCAGATAAGGGGAATAGGCGGAAGGCTGCCCATCCCGTTCCTGTACGTGAGCGTGCTCCCTGTCATACTTGCGACCTCGTTCGAGCTCAGCATGACCGTGTGGTTCAGGTTCTTCGCCGGAGTCACCGGGGCGTTCGCCAACCTCGCCAAGTTCATAGCCCTGTATCAGGTGACGCCTTCTGCAACTGGCACTTCTTCGCTCAACCTGGTCGGCGGCATCGTGTACCTGATATCGCCCAACTTCCCGCTTCCGTACTCTACGACTTACGGGGGAATAGGCGGGTACAGCGCCTACTTCTCATACCTGGCAACGGGCACGAGCCAGCTATACCTGCCGTGGGGAGGCATCCTCGCGGTTCCGGAATACGTGCACATACTGATCTACACCCTTGTCCTGGTGGTGCTTGCGGTGGTGTTCGGAAGGTTTTGGATAGAGATGACAGGGCAAAGCCCGCACCATGTGGCAGAGCAGCTTGAGGACGTCGGATGGCAGGTTCCTGGCTTCAGGAGAGACCCGAGGATAGTCGAGAGCGTGCTGAACAAGTACATACCGACGATCACCGTGCTGGGCAGCATCTTCGTGGCGCTGCTCGCCGCCCTTGCGACGCTCACAGGAGCTGTAGGAACCGGAATGGGCATTCTGCTGACCGTAGGTATAATGTACATGATCTACCAGCAGCTGGAGCAGGAGCACGCCCTGGACCAGTATCCGGAGCTGAACAAGATGCTGTCCTAACGCCTTGCCTTCGGCATGTCGCGGAAGGTGCGTATCGCATTCTTTGTAGCAGTATCTGCCTTCTCCAAAGAGGTGCCGCTCTTCCCAAAGAGCTCACCCAGATACTCTCTGTTTTTGCCGAGCACCGATTCTCTAGCATTGCTATCCTGTAAGAAGCGTCTTTCCCGTGTTCGTCCTCTCCCAAGTAGCGAACTCTATCGACCTGCTGCGTCCTCATCAGCTCGTCGATCGCAATGGACACTTCCTGGGAATGACCATGGGGTCCTGTCTCTTCAAAGAACATCGAGAACCGAGCGCCTTCTTTCTCCAGCCTCTTCACAACAAGTCCTGTTACTCTGGAGAGCTCGCCCACAGGGATGAAGAACCCTGTCCGCCTCCGCAACCTTTATGATCTCCAGGCACAGGAGTTCTGCAACATCGAGCATCTCTTCCTTATCGTAGCTCATCTGTTTGAATGATATACAGGTCAGTACATTGCCTGAAGTCTTTTTATTCTTTCTTCTATGGGCGGATGCGTTGAGAACAGGCCCGAGAGGCTGCCAGCCTTGAACGGGTTGGCGAAGTAGAGCGACGCGGTCACCTCGTTTGCGTGTGCTACTGGCGCGGTTCTGGGGTTCTTCTCATACGCCTGTATCTTCTTCAGCGCGCCGGCCAGCTCCGCCGGGTTCCTGGTCACCCTCGCACCGTTAGCGTCGGCCATGTACTCCCTCCTTCTCGATATCGCAAGGCGCGTCAGCAGCGCGAAGAGGGGCGCAAGTATTCCTACCGCAAGCGCAATCAGCAGGAGCGGGCCTTCGTTGTTCCTTCCACGCCCTCCGAAGCCCCCGAAGAATACGGACAGCCTCAGGTATGCGGCGATTAGCCCTATCGCGCCTGCAAACGCTATCGCGATCGTCATCACCAGTATATCATTGTCTGCTATGTGCGACAGCTCATGCGAGATTACGCCCTCGAGCTCGTCCCTGTCCATCATCTGAACGAGCCCCGTGGTGAACGCTATTGATGGCTTGCTCCTCCTCCCCGTGGCGAAGGCGTTTGGATTGGGGTCGTTTATCAGGTACACCTTTGGCATCTTTACCTGCATCGCAGAAGAGAGGCCCTCCACGGATGCGTATAGGTTGGAGTACTGCTTCTCGTCCGCCACCTTGGCCCTTGACACCGCGAGCACAACCTTGTCTCCGCTGTAATAGGTAAATGCCGCGTACAGCACAACGAGCAGCGCGCCCACGAAGAAAGCGAATATACCTCCGCCGAGCAGATAGACAACCAGATACACTATTCCTATGAAGAAGGCCGCAAATATAACAAGCAAAAGGAGCGACTTCAGGTTGTTCCGAGCTATCTCATCGAAGAAACTGGACATCCGCATTACACCTTACTGCTTCTTCTGCGTCTTTGCCCCTTTCGCCGGCGCCGTCGGCGTCTGGTTGCCATCGTCGTCAGTGAGATCAACCTTCACCACCTCTTTCTCTCCCTCCGGTGCCTGGAAGAAGTCCATGCGCCGAAAGCCCATGGGCCCCGCGAGAAGGTTGCCTGGGAACTGCTGTATCGCGTTGTTGTAGTCTAGCACGTAGTCGTTGTACGAGGTGCGCACGAAAGAGATCTTGTTCTCCGTGTTCTCGAGCTCGTTCTGCAGGTTCTGGTACGTCTGCGACGCCTTTAGGTCCGGATAGTTTTCCGCTACAGCAAACAGGCTCTTCAGCGCGCCGCTCAGCATGTTGTTCGCCTGCGCCTTGTCCTGCACGCTTCCGGAGACGATCGAGCTCCTGAGCTGCGTTATCTGAGTCAGGACCCCCTTCTCGTACTTCATGTAGCCCTTTACAGTCTCAACAAGGTTAGGGATCAGGTCGTACCTTCGCTTTAGCTGCACGTCAATCTGAGCCCATGCGTCCTGGACACGGTTGCGCTTTCCTATCAGGCCGTTGAATACAAGTATCACTATTGCAGCTACGATCACTACTATAGCGACAGCGATGACTAGCAAATCTACCATTTACTCAGTAAGGCTGGCCTCTACAAGTATAAAAACACTCCACTAACCTGCGGAAAAGTAAGCCGTTCCGCTGCTTACGCTTGCGCTGATTACGGCGTACCTGCCGTCGGGGCAGAAAGCACTATGCGTGACGTTCAGCTGATAGGCGAAGTACAGCGTTCCGTGAGCAGTTTCAAGCTCGTTGCCGTACACCACGGAGTCGCACAGTCCTGCAGGGATGTAGGTATTGGCTGTGAACGAACCGTTCTCTAGCAGCCCTGCGTCTACCATGGAGGAGAACTGCTCAAGTTCGAAAGATGCAATGCCGTTGCCCATCCCCGCCTCAGCCTTTGCCACCGCGCCTATGGCGGCCGCCAGAGAGAGCCCAGCCAGAGCTAGATAGAGGAGAAGCTCTAGCGACAGCTGGGCCCTCAGGTTCACACGCTGTTGCTCGTAAGCGATGCAAGCTCGTTGCTGATCGCGGTAGAAACGCTGACGTTTGTGCCGTTCACGCTCACGTTGCTCACCACGGCGCCTTTGAGCTTGACCACCATTGCCAGCGCCAGCACTATCACGATGCTCGCAGCAGCGACCATCATTATGTACTCCAGAGAGCTCTGCGCCTTCTTGCTCCTCGCCAGCGCCAAAAAAGCAACCGCGCCAGCAGGCAGGAGCCCGTATACAGTCTTCCCAATCTTTCCGGTTTCCATCTTCTCATCTCACAGTATGCCAGACAGGAATGTGTGCGAGGTAAGCATTATCGCAGACCCGAGTCCAAGGTAGGGCAGCACCGCGGCAATGTTCCGCGCAACCTTCCTTTCCGGGCGGGCGAATGCAGATGACAGATAGAGAATCGTGGCCATGTAAAGCATCGCCACTCCCAAGAAGCCCCGCGTCAACGAGGTGACGCCCGCGGAGTACCCCAGCGAACCGGAGAGTATGACCGCGCTTATTCCTGAGAAAAGCGGAAAGAAGACTCCCATGCCCATGTAGATCAGGGCCACAGGCGCCCCCGCCTTTGACCTGAACCTATTCGCCCGCCTCACCCTCTCTTCCACACGTTCCATGAACAGCTCCAGGCTTCTTCTTATGCTGCTGCCATGAACAACTCCCGACTCGACGATCGCCATAAGCTCGCCAATGTCAGCGGTTCCTTCTTCGCGAGCATGCCCCAGCAATGATCCTGACAGCAAGAGCGCAGATGACTCGCGCTCTAGATCGTGATGGCCTTTGGCTGCGTGCCGAAATCTCCTTATCAGCGCACCCCGGCCATCTTCAGCAGCAAGGAGATCCGCGCCTACGCTGAGCGCGCGCAGTTCGGCGTTCTTCTTCCAGACCCGCGATCTAAGCAAATAACCGCCTCCACATCACCAGGCTTCCTGCAGAATAGATGACAGGGATTGCAAGTATCAGGCAGGCGGAGAGCGCGACGAGGCTGAAGTACTCGTGCGAGAGTATGCTGCCGCCTATGAATGCGAAGACCATGAACGAAGGCAGCACTGTAGAAACAAACATGTTTAATGTCGCATTCCGTTGCGCCTTCTCATCTACGTCCGCCTGTCGTGTCTCTGTTTCCCTCGCCCGCCTGCGTATCTCCGCTTCAGCGTTCGCCCTGTCACGGGCGGCACCTTCCTCTCCATCAGCCTCGAACAGCATCATCCGTTTCCTTACCGAGCTCAATACTTGTTCTCGAAGCTCCGCGTTTTGTATCTCTGCCGCTGCGGCGTAAGATGCCTTAGCGTAGGAATGGCCGGAGCGGTTGCGATAGAGGACTCTGTGCAGATATTCTGTGAAGGAACTTCTTCTTGCATTCTCGCTGTACGATTCCGCATTGGATTTTAGCATCATGCGTATGGAGATCACCGTGACGTTTGAGGCGACAAACAGGGCAGCGAGTTCCCCCAACTGCGCAAGCCCGCACAGGTAGCCGATCGCCGCTGTCAGCGCAAGCGCGACCGCCTCCGTCACCGCCCCGCTTGCAACGAGGCGCATCTCAACGCCACTCATTCATATCCCTGTATTCTCTCCAGCGCCTCATTGGTGCTCTTGCTGCCTTCACACACCACCTTCAGGAACTCGGCCCGCCTGTCCAACTCGTCCAAAACAAGCTTCCTGGAGAGCCCGGTCTTCGTCGCGAAAGCACCTATTACCTTAGAGCCAGCCAGCACCCTCCTGTCCAATCTTCCTCCGCTCACGCTCTGCGCGACATCAACGGAGTCGCTGCCTTCTATCACCGTTCCGAGCTTGCCCGTCTCCGCCCTGCTGAGCCACCTGTACTCATAAACCTCACCCAGCACTCTCCTTGATACATCAGTGTGCCTCATATAGAGCGCCAGGTCGAGCGAGCTTATCGACCTGGTCTCAACCTCCATCGGTTTTGTGATCAGCTTCTTCACTATGTCAAGCCCTCCCGCGTTGCTGTGCATGGTGGTCAGGAACGGCACCCCTAGGTTCGCGCCCGAGAAGAGTTCCCTGGCTTCCGCTCCCCTTATCTCCCCTATCACCAGCCTCTCGGGACGCATTCGCAGCGCATTTATCACCTGCTCTTTTGCCCCCACTGCCCCGCGCCCGAATCCCCCAAGAGCAACGCTGTTGTTAATGTCTAGCTTTATCTTGAGCTCGTTCACCTCCTCCTCTATCGTTACCACCCTCTCAGTCTTCGGCATCAACCCGAAGATGGCGCTCAGCATAGTGGTCTTCCCGCTCGCCGGAGCGCCGGCAATCACAATATTGAGTCCCGAGTCAACAGCAAGCCACAGGTATGCCATGGCGTCGTATGATGCGGTGCCCCTCCTGAGCAGATAGTCAGGCCCCACCTGCCTGTTGTCCGCGAGCCTTATGGAAGCGGCAGCCCCGTTCACCGCGTACGGCCTAATCTGCGCATGCACCCGCGCGTTGCCCACCTGCACGTCTATTATCGGCGTGTCCTCTCCCAGTTCCTTATCCGCCTCGTAGGCCATCTTGTTGACTGCGTGGCGGAAGGTGCCCTCTTCAGTGAACCTTAGATTTGTAGCGCATCGTCCGTAGTCAACGTGGAATATCGCAATGTGCGATAGCGGGGCGTTGATCTCTATCTCTTCTATCCTCTTTCTGTCCTCCATCAGCATGCTTATAGGGCCGTAGCCTACCGTGTCGTGCGCGACCAGGTAGGAGATGAAATCCGCGCGCTCGCGCGGCAACAATGGATATAGGTATGCGGAGGCAACAGTTCTTGCCTCCTCTAGCAAAGCGAGGCTTGGCTCTGTGTTCCTTTCAGCCAGCACACCTACGGTGTGATTTTTCGCCTCTTCCGTCCTTGCCAACTCCGCTGCATTCAATCCCGCAACCCCGTATCCTAGCACATACTGGTATCCGCGGCCGCTCTTCACCAGCGCCACTTTCCCG
>JAMCYP010000023.1:61300-80774 GCA_023476545.1 Candidatus Martarchaeota archaeon
ATTTACTAAACTACTCAATCTTTTATTTAAGTAAAACACATATACATTAGTGCATCTCCTTATTATTATACCTTTCCGTTTCCGCACGTTTTACTTCGCTTCACCTCTGCTACTCGAGGGCAAGACCGCGTACATTTATATAATTTGGTGTCGAATTTACCATGTATGGTCAGGAGAGAAAGGGGCGAAGACAGGATTTGGATGCTCAGGAAGGTTCTGAGCAAACCGAATTTCGCTGTGCTCAAACTTCTTATGGAAAAGTCGCCGAGGACCACGAGGGAACTGTACCAGATACTTGGAAAGCAGTTCACCAGGAAGACGCTTATAATAACGCTCAGGAACCTGTCCATGAACCTGAGCGTCCTGCAGCCTACTCACATACGCACGGAGCGCGGCTACGATCTTGGCTACGGCATAAACCCAAAGCTCAAGGATGTGATAAAGCTGGTGGAGAAGTGCGAGAACATAGTGGAGGGCGTCTCTTCCTCCACGTCAAAGGGCAACTGAACGCAGCGGCATCCGGCATTCTTATAACTATCCGACTTCCGGGAAAGTGGCATGGGAGAAGCGAGAAAGTACAAGGTGACACTGAGCGGCAACGGCTTCAGCTACACCGTGGTGGTGGAAGCCGACGAGAAAACGACGATGGGCCAGTTCAAGGACATCGCGGCCAAGAAGATCAAAGAGCAGTACGGTTTCGACCTACCCAAGGGCATCGCTGTAGACATAGAGTTCGAGAGAGCCTGAGAAGCTAGCCCCATACGTCTGCGCTTATCCTGTTTGTAGGGACATTCAGCTCCGCAAGCGCGTCCTTGACTGCCTTGACGAACGGGAGAGGTCCGCAAACGTACGTCATCCTCTCATTTAGATCTGGGGCGTACTTCTGTATCATTGCAGAGTCGACGTGGCCGGTCTGCCCTGTCCATCCGTCCCCCTGCGCCGGTCTGGTCACCGTTACCGTGGCCTTCAACTTCAGCTTGGTGGCAAGATCCGCAAGCTCCTGCTTCTTTATTATCTCCGTAGGATACTTGATGCTGTACAGCATGATCACGTCAGTGTCTGAGTTGATCACGCGCATGTGCCTGAGCATAGACATGAAAGGGGCAAGCCCTGTCCCACCAGCAACAAAAAGCACCTTCTTGTCCTTGTTCGGGTCAAACCTGAACTGCCCATTAGGCCCCCTCAACACGAAAGGATCGTTAATCTCTATGTCGTTGAAATGCGACCTTCCCTGGTGTTCGCCATGGGTAGGGCTCTTTATTACAAAGAACTCTATGTTTACTGATGACGGGTCAGATGCTATCGACATTGCCCTGGCCACGTGCTTCTCTCCGGTCTGCTTGTCAATTCCGGAGATCATCATGAACATTCCAGGGTCGAAGGCGTTGGGCTTTCCGTCCTCCGGCTTCATTCCTATGACCAGCACCTCGTTGGTCTCGTCTATCTTCTCGCTTACGGCGTACTTTCTTTCCAGTACAGGATAATTTACCATCAAACTCCCGAATTCTAGATAGGATGAGTGAAGCATAAATATGTTACTGAGCTTCCCGCGCCGAAATGGTTCCGCGAGGGTAAGCCTGTCGTTCGAGTACTTACGCGCTCTTCTCCGACAGGTACATCAATATCGCCTGCTCAAGGAGCAGCTTGTTCCTCGCCTGGTCCCAAACTATGCTCCTTGAGCCCTCAAGCACGTCTGCTGTTATCTCCTGCCCCCTGAATGCAGGCAGAGGGTGCATGACCGAGGCGTCCTTCTCTGCATACTGCAGCGCCTTGGCATTAACCTGGTACTTGGAGAACATCTTTCGCCTCTGTTCCGCGTCATTCTCATTACCCATGCTTACGAACGTGTCCGTGTACACTATGTCTGCGTTGGCGAGGCCGTCTTCCATGGCGTCGAATATGTCTACAACTCCGTATTCCCTGGCCCTGGTGAGATACTGCGGGTTTGGAGGGAAGTTCTTCGGGCCTACAAGCGCCATCTCCACTCCTAGTTTTGTGGCAGCAAGCATGAGTGAGTTGCATGTGTTCTGCGCTATGTCTCCCGTGAACGCAATTCGCACCCCCTTCAGTCTCCGTTTAGCGTTAGATATGGTGTAAAGGTCTGCCAAAGCCTGTGTAGGGTGCTCCAGGTCTGTGAGCGCGTTTATTACGGGTACAGTGGAGTTGTTCGCAAATTCGAGCAGGTCCTCATGGTGGTACATTCTTGCCGCGACGAAATCTACATACAGGCTCATCATTCTGGCGGTGTCAGAAATCGGTTCTCCCCTGGACATCTGAGTGGTCTTTGTATCTATGTATATTGACTTGCCTCCAAGACGCGACATCGCCACTTCGAATGACACGCGTGTTCTCGTTGATGGTTTCTCAAAGAGCAGCGCGAGCGTGGACCCAGACTTGAGTGAGGTGACGCTTCTGCCAGCGTTTATCTCGTCCGCAAGGTCGAATATCTTATTTATCTGGTCCCTTGACAGGTCGTTAACGCTTAGGAAGTGCATGCAGCTTACCCGAATATCAAACCAAGCCCACTGTCTGATTTCTGTCTCTCCTCCTCTATCGTGCTTATCACCTTCTTCTCCACGTCTTTCTGCGCCCTCTGAAGGGAGCTTACGCTCTTCTTCAGCTTCGTCTCTCCCGAATCAAGGAATGCGTCATCCGCGCTCAGGTACAGGTAGCTCTTCTCACGGTCAAGTCCCATTGATATGCCGTCGCGCAGCTGATAGTCTTGCCTTGCGAATATGATGTTCGCATCCTTGTCGTTCTTCAGCTTCTCTGCAGCGTCCCCGAGCTGCTTCTTCAGCTTATCCGCCTCGGCCTTCTCTTCAGGATGCGCTGCAAAGTACTTGTCATCAGCATCTTCCCATTTCTTGGGCAGTTTCGGGAGGAGGTTCTGGTCCAGATACGGGTCGTATTCTAGGATCTTCTTGAGTGCTGGTGCGTCTGAGGAGTTAAGCACATAGACTCTTGCAGCTATCTCATTCACCCTTCAACCAGCATCGCGTTTATGCTGCCTTCCTGTCCAGGCCTGCTGGTCACCCTTGCCTTGCCAAGTTCGGTGTTTATTATTGCGCCCTTGGTGATTATTCCCTGCCTTGCGAAGTTCCTGTTGTCCCCGGACTCAACCACTCCTGTTATCTTCGCCTTCTTGTAGCCCTGCTTTGTCAGCACGTTAGCGAACGCAGCGTTCCTGAGAGAGTTCTTCTGGCCCCCTCCGCGTATGCGTATCTTCTTCACGACCTGCTCGCCCTCCGCGCGCGAAGCAGCGAAATAGCCGCCCTTCTCACTCCTCCTCTTGTCCCTTATCTTGTTCTTGCGCTTGCCGCTGCCGGAGGCTACGCGGTCAGGCTTGCTATGCAACTGTGCACCGAACTGGCTCATTGTATCACAAACAGCAGAATATGTTATATAGATTAATACGGAAAGGGTTTTATTGGTTGTTATGTCGAGGCTTCAGGGCGACATGCCGGAATTCACCGTAAAGCCTGCGGCATGGGTTTGCAGCAGCAGCAAACCACTCGCTGAGCTTATATCCGCATCGAAAAAGGCGTCATCTGGCTCAGAAACCGTGCTGCTTGTTCACAACAGCAAGGAAGCCGCGAAAAGGCTCCTGCCCGCGTTCGTTAACGCTACCCTCAGGATCGCAAGCGGCGCATCGCGCTCGAAGAGCACGCAGATCGAGATGCTGCTTCTCCTCTGCGGCACGATGAACATAGGAAAGGCGCTGAGGGACTGCGGGGCCAAGGACGGCAAGAGCTTCTTGCTCTTCGCCACGAGCCAGCATCTGCTTGAGAGGTTTTCAAAGGCGCATGCCATCTCTGCAAAGAGGCGATTAAGGCTAGATCTCGACATGAAAATATCGGGCGAGGTATCCCTCACCGAGTTCCAGCACGGATGACTACTCGTCATACTGGAATGACAGCGTGTTGTACTCTCCAGTGTTGTAGACGCATACCCCCTTGTCGTGCCACAGCACGAACTCGGCTATCCCGGCATCAAGTGCCATCTTGCTGCATATGGTGCAGTACGGCTTTCCCGACCTTGTCGCGGTCCCATCAGGCCCCAGCCTGATGAAATACAGCCTTGAGCCCCTGATTAATGACGGATTCTTTGAAAGAGCGTCCATTATCGCGCGCTGCTCTGCGTGTACGCAGCACGTCTTGTCAGTCACCCGCTTGTTGTACGAGTCTTTCTGAACCGAGCACCTTCTCTGGTCTTCCGCGTTTGCCGGAGGGGAGTTAAAACCGCTTCCAACTGTCTTGCCTTCGCTGACTATCACGCTCCCGCATCTGTGCCTCTGGCACGTAGCCGATCTTGCCACTTCAGCGGCGCCGTCAAGAAAGCTCTTCGCCTCCTTCTCGTCTTCTCCTGACAGATATCGCATCTCACCGCTCCTCCTCGCTGAATTTCGCGTTTAGTATCTCGTATATCTTCTCCGCCTTTTTCTTGCCTATCTTGTCCACCTCCGTGAGCTTATCAGGCTCAGCGTCTATCACTCCCTTTATGGTCCTGAAATGCCTTATGAGCGCTCTTGCCAGCTTAGGCCCCACTCCTGGTATCGAGCTCAATATGAGGATCTGCCACTGCGAATCACTGAACGCCCTCTTCGAGCCAAGCATACGCGGTTCCCTCTTCTCCTCCTGCTCCCTCTCCGCGAGTCGGGCAAGGGTGCTGACCGTATCAGCCGTGTCCTTGGATCTGATGACCTGCACGTTGTAATCGCTGTACACGCTGATTATCGCGCCGAGCACCACGTTCGGATTCATGGTGAACTCGCTCTCCTCGCCTTCTATCAACAGTATGGGCTTCTTGTAGGTGTTGTTCAGGCGGTCGACCTGATCGAAGAGCCGCGTGTTTATTATCGAGTTCTCAAGGTCATGTACCGTCTTCCTCTCCACGCACATCCTGTCCGAAAGTATGTAGTCGCCAACCGGCAGCTGGGCGAAGTTGAGCAGTATGCCCGAACCGGACAGGCCCTCAAGTATGTCCAGGTTGCGCTCGCGCTTGTCCACTATTATTTTTACTTCCCCCAAGGCGAACGCCTGCAGCATATTCATATACTTGGTTAGGAATAAAATAGTGTATGGCAAGACGCAGGAGCAGGGAGAAGCAGCCCAGCAGGGAGAAGCAGCTCCTCAACGAGCAGCTGAAGATAGAGGAAGGCATATTCGACAACAGGACGATGCTCCGCATAGGCAAGCTCTTCAACAAGGGCGTGCTGGCGAGCATGGAGTTCATAATCGCAAGGGGCAAGGAAGCGGACGTTTATCTGGCTGATGCTGGGGAGAAGGTCGGCAGCCCGCTCCTTGCGCTGAAGGTCTTCAGACTGGAGAACGCGAGGTTCCAGAACAGGGTGAAGTACATAGACGGCGACCCGCGGTTCGGCAAGGTCAAGGGCAGCGTATTCGCAATAGTCAGCGAGTGGTGTAAGAAGGAGTACGGCAACCTGCTGGTCGCCGAGGCTGCCGGCATTCATGCGCCAAAACCCTACGCCTTCAGCGGCAACGTGCTCGCGATGGAGTTTCTGGGCGAGGAAGGGAAGCCAGCGATGACGTTGAGGGAGGAGGAGCTTGAGGATCCGGAGAAGACGCTTGCTACAGTGCTGGAGGACACGCGCAGGCTCTACGCCCATGAGCTGGTGCACGCTGACCTGAGCGAGTACAACATACTCCTGGTGGGAGGGGAGCCTTACATGATAGACTTCGGGCAGGCCGTGCACATCAAGCACCCTGACGCCTCAAGGTACCTGGAGCGCGATATATTCAACATACTCCACTACTTCGAGAAGAAGTATGGAATAGAAAAAGAATCGAGTGACGTGCTTGATTTCATTACGGCCCCTGCCTAAAGCACGCGGCGCTACGGTTACTGCGGAACCTGCACGCCCTTGTCCCTGAGCCTGTCCCTGTCGCCTATGCTGTAGCGCCACACGATGTCTCCGCGCTCGTTGCTCTGGACCACCCACGGCTTGATGAGCACAAGGTCGTTCTCCTTTATCCAAAACCTTCTGCGCAGCCTTCCGGGTATGCTGCATATGCGCTCGAAACTGTCAGAGCACCTTATCTTGAACTTCGAAGCTCCCATGACCTGTACCACCAGTCCGACAGTCTCTCCCGGCTGCGGAAGCTTGAGCTCGTATACTGGAGCGGGCCTTCCTCCCCTGCCTCTTCCTCTCCCTCTATAATATGCCATCAAAAACCTCAAGATCTCTTTACCGTGTACCTCGCTCCGCAAGCCTCGCATACAAGCGTCTCGTAGCCACGCTCGCTTCCCTCGATGTGCGTGTCAGGCTTGTGGCACTCCTTGCAGACCACATACGTCTCGAAGTACTTCCTTACCTTGTCATTCAGCGCGGCTGCCTGGACCTTCGCGCTCACAGTGAGCTTCTGGTCTCCGATGCTTACCGGCGCCGCCAGTTCCCTGCTCAGGTGCTTCGCTATGTCCGCCTCGTCGCGTCTCGCCACGTCGGCTATCTGACCGAAGTTCCTTATTATCGTCTTGCTTCCCTGTATTATGGAGTCGACCTCAGGTATCTTGAAATCGGATTTTTCCGCCGAGAGGTCAGGCAGGTGGGCGAACGCCCTGTCCAGCAGTTGCTCATAGTTAGAATCCAACGGTACCACGTATCTATTGTGGTTCTAGGGGTTAATAAGTCATTCGTCAAGAGCGTAGCATCAATACTTAAACCTCCCCCGCCAATCAATATCGCAGTGGGAAGGCGGGAAGCTAGGGGTTTCCCATCCGCAAATCCCCTTCGGCGGGCCGCATGCCGTTCGTGTCGTATCTGCGCGTGCAGGGCCTACGCCAAAGCGTCGAGGTCTTGCCTCCAGTGGCGGCTTCACGTATGAACCGGGCCAGGCCGGAAGGAGCAACCCTAAGTACATGGGACTGTGCTCTGGAGATACAGGGCTGAGCAGAGGCGTAACAAACCCAGCAAGCGCTCTTGCGGCTAGGGCGGCTCCCGCTGCACTGAGCGATCACATGGTAAAGATCCTGAAATCCGGGCCTTCCGCCTTGGCTGAGTGCGCCGATGCTCTCGCGCGCGGAGGCATTGTGGCATATCCTACTGAAACGGTGTACGGCCTGGGAGTCGATGCGATGAACGGCGACGCCGTGAAGGCGCTCTTCGCTGCAAAGAAGAGAGACGAAAGCAAGCCGTCATCTATTGCAGTTGCAGACCTGGACTGGGCCAAGAAGTTCGCAATCTTCAACGAGACGGCGGAGCTACTCGCCTCCGCATTCCTTCCAGGGCCGCTGACCCTCGTGGCGGAAGCCGTAGCGCCCCTGCCGTTGCTCTCGTTGAATGGCAAGGTGGGGGTGCGAGTTCCCAGCAACGCCTTCGCTCAGGCGCTGCTGCGGCTGTTTGCAAACCCCATAACGGCAACATCGGCCAACATCTCAGGCGCAGGCAGCGTCACCAGAGCGTCAGACCTTGACAAGAGCCTGCTTGAATCGCTGGATATTGTTGCTGACATTCCCGAGTGCGAATACGCTCAGGGCTCCACCGTGGTGGATGTCTCCGATGGCGGGTGCAAGATACTGAGAGAAGGGGCGATAAGCGCGGCCAGAATCGAGGGCGTGCTCGGCAGAACGCATAACCTTTAATTAGTGAATTGGCATTCTTTCTACGTGCTGGGTTCGCCTAGTGGCAGGGCGGCAGCCTGCTAAGCTGTTTGGCTAGAAATGGCCTTCGCGAGTTCGATTCTCGCACCCAGCGCACAACAAAAAGACACTTTTGTTCGATCCCTCAACATCTCTTAGCATTATAACAGAGTCTGCTGTTGATTCTGAAAATTTCATCAACGTATTTAAAGATAGAAACGCCTAATCTTTTTGGTAAGCGTATGGCGGAACTAAGAATCGGGAAAAATGTGTTTATAAGGACTCGTTACTGGAGCAGCGGGGATAGGTTCGGCGACATAGCGACCATTGGCTCCGTCCTTGTAGGAACGGCGACCATAATTGAAATGGGCGCAGCAGCAACTTTGTTTGCAGTCAGACGTTTTGCAGAAGGCAACATACTATCTGGAAGCGCAGAAGCCACTGTAGGAGGTGGAGCTCTTTTGGTTGGTGCTATGCTCACTGACTGTCTTTTTGAAACCAACATAAGGAGCACATTGAGGGATGTAAAGGATTCCTTGAAGAAAGCACTGAAGCCAAGAATCTAACGAAATGGCCTGTATCACTCGCTATTAAGTGATATAAGTTCAGAACCGAGCTTTTCCTCAAGCCCTCGCACCCAGCGCTTCTACTTCCACTGGCCAGATCTCTCAATCAGGAAATCGTAGTTGCTCCGTTTGCCTTTCTCGTTTTTTATCTGCTCCGCATGTTTGTCGCACAGGTATAGATTCCTCCCATTCCTTAACGTAATCAGCATGTTCGCCTGCGCATAGACCTGGTCTTCGTTGAGACAGAAGTCGCAGCAAGTGTACGAAAGCCTGACCTTGCGCGGCTCAGTTTTGCCGGTTATGTCCTTGTTTATCTGGGGCAGCGCGCCCTGCACAACATAGGCGTTGCCGCAGGACCTGCATTCCGCCATTCCATACCACTCGAACTGTGTACGTCCACGATACTCTATCGCGAACCGCTTTCCGTTCAACTCCGCGTCCACCCTCAAGTCAGGTTTGTGTGCATAGTACGCATCCTGCTCCGTGTCCTTAAGGCAGAACGGGCATCTGCGTATCACTAGCATGGTCCTCTGAAGCTGAAGTGTCTTCTCCTGTGACACAATCGTCATTTGAACAGTAATACCTCGTGCCTGAACTTATATAACGGGTGTTTAACCGTTCGATAACTTTGGTGGCGCAAAGCTTGCGCTCTCCCCTCTTAGCTTTTCTTAGAAACAAGAAAAGTCAGTCTTAGGCTGGGGTAGCCGCATCAGTCGTCGGTTCGCCGATTGCGAATCTAGTCCTGACGTCAGTTACCTTGACAGTCAGCTTGTCTCCAGGCTTCGCTCCCTTGACGAAGATAACAAATCCGTCTTTCTTTGCTATTCCGTCTCCTCTTGAGGCCGACCCTTCTATGGTGACCTCCAGTACATCTCCGACCTTTACAGGCTTCGGTAGGAAGTAATTAGGGTTCATTCCCCTCCTTTCTCCCCTGTCTCCTCTGCCTCCTCTGTCTCCTCTGTCTTCGTCTTCTCCGTATGCCATTTAATTTCCTCTGCAGAATTAGTTCCTGCAAATGTGGTTGCTATTTATGCTGCGGCAGTTTATATATCTATGTTTTTGTCGTCTTGCAGAGCGTCCAGGAACGCGCTCAGATGGATAAAAACGCGGTCTGGTTCCGCGCTCTTCAGCACCGCAATCCGGTCGACTCCGTCAGCAACTGCGATCGCTCCCATGCCCGCCAGCCTGGCGGTCAGCATGTCCCCGGCCATGTCACCCACGTACATGCTTCTGCCCTTTCCTATCCTGAACCTGTCGGATATAAGCAGCAGGCCCGTAGGATCCGGCTTGTAGCGCCCCACCGACTCTGCAGCGAGCGCGAGGTCCACGTGATCCATCACACCGAGCATCCGCACCTCCTTTAGCAGCCTGTACGAGTGGGAGTCGCTGAAGATGGCCACCTTCTTCCCTTTTCTCTTAAGCAGCTCAAGCGTCTCCATAGCTCTTGGCTTGAGCTTCGGCTTGAACATCAGGCCATAGACGTCGTCCAGGGTCGAGTATATGCGACTGACCCTCTCCCTTACCTCCACGTCCCTAGTTGTGAAGTCGCTCGGCTTCTTCTCCTTCATCCTGTCGATCTTCCTGCGACGTCCGCGGAACCCTATGATGTCCAGAACAGTCACCGCTATGGTTGAGGTGGTCAGCGTGTGGTCCCAATCGAAGATAAACAGGTCGTAATCAGAGAGAAGCCGCATAGCGTTTATAATCCTGTTCAACGCATAAAAATGCATATGATGACAAAGGTGATCGCTGAGCTTCGGCGATGACGAGAGATAGGCGGTCTGATAAGTTAAGTGTTTGCGTGCAGGTTGGGGGAAGCGGAGTTCTGAAGAGGCTCGGGAAGAGCTCGATCCTAGTCACCGACATAGCCAACCAGTACTGGTGCGAGAGGCAGATGGAGCTCAACTACCTCTACGGCAAGAAGTACACCAAGTTCATGGCGCGCGGAAAGCAGCTCCACGAGGCACTGCAGGACGAGGTCTACGTTCCGCTGACGATAGAGCCGGTCAGCTACGAGGACTTCATGTACAAGACCGCGTACGAGAACTACCGGTCGCTGCTGTCACTGAAGCAGAAGGGCATATGTAGGGAGCTCAGGGTCTACGGCTCGATAAACGGCTACCGCATATCGGGCCAGATAGACGAGATGAAGATGGTTGACGGCAAGGTCAGGGTGATCGAGAGGAAGACCACCGAGGCGAGTAGGAAGCTTACCGAAGTGTACTCCAGGCCGCACAAGATGCAGGTCATGACCTACAGGATGCTTCTGGGCGACATAAAGGCGAAGAAGTATACGCACGCGAACTTCGCGCGGATCTACGGCCTCACGGACGAGGGCCTTTCTGATGTGTTCAAGCGGGAGCTTCAGGCGATGGGCATAAAGGACGAGCTAATCAACCCGTACATGATGTCGAAGAAGATGTTCGACGAGTTTGATACGCTGCCGGAACTGAGCGATAGGCTTGAGATAGCTTATGTTGACAGGTTCAGCGGAAAGCAGATAAGCAGCATAGAGATAGAGTACAAGGAGGACGAGATGACCGATAGGGTATCTCACATATTGGGATTCTGGAACGGCGAGAGGGAGTCCGCACCCGTAGTCGAGGAGGAGAACTGGAAATGCAAGTTCTGCAAGTTCTACGGCAGCGAGTGCAAGGTGTGGTGGACGGGCAAGTGATATGATCAGGATAGACGCAAACAAGCTAAGCAAGGGCGCGCTGATATCTGAGTTCGCAAAGCAGCCCGACCTCTACTATTCAACCAGGACGTTCAGGGAGAAGGGATTCAAGAGGCAGAAGTGTAGCATCTGCGGCAAGTGGTTCTGGAGCATCGCGGAGACGAACAACTGCGGAGACGCTGCGCACACCCCGTACTCTTTCTTCAAGGAGAAACCAAACGGCATAAGCTACACCCAGTTCTGGAACAGGTTCTCCGGCTTCTTCAAGAGGAACGGGCACGCGATAGTCAAGCGCTATCCCGTGGTGAGCAGGTGGCGACAGGACCTCTACTTCACCATAGCGGGCATACAGGACTTCCAGAGAATAGAGAATGGAAGGATGGGCTTTGAGTATAGCGCGAACCCGCTTCTGGTACCGCAGCCGTGCCTGCGCTTCAAGGACATAGAGAACGTGGGAGTCACGGGCAGGCACTTCACCACCTTCGTAATGGCAAACCAGACCTCGTTCAACTACCCGAAGGAGGGCTACTGGCGCGACAGAACGATAGAGCTCAACTTCGAGTTCCTCACCAAGGTCATGGAGATAGAGCCGGAGGAGATACGTTACCAGGAGGACGTCTGGGCGATGCCCGATTTCTCCGAGTTCGGCCCCAGCCTCGAGTTCTTCTCCAAGGGCGCGGAGCTCGGCAACAACGTCTTCACCCAGTTCGAGCTCAGCAACGGCAAAGTCGGCGAGCTTGCAGGCAAGGTGGTAGACACGGGATGGGGATTCGAGCGCAACTTCTGGTTCTACACCGGAATGAACACCGCCTATGAGGCGGTCTTCAGCGACACGCTCTCAAAGATAGAGAAAGATCTCAACATAGACATAGACACAGGCTTCTACTCAAAGTTCGCAAAGTACAGCGGGACACTGAACAGGGAGGACGTGCGCAACTACGCCGAGGCTGAGAAGCGCGTGCTGCAGGAGGCGAAGATAAGCCCCAGGGACTACGAGAAGAAGATAAAGCCGATGCAGGCCGCATACGCGCTCCTCGATCACACAAGGACACTGCTCTTCGCAGTTAACGACGGTTCGCTGCCTTCCAATGTCGGCGGCGGCTACAATCTCAGGATACTCCTTAGACGCGCGTTCGACTTCATGGACCAGTACGGATTCAGGGTTGAGCTCAGGCAGCTAGCAGGCCTGATAGCAGCTGAACTCAAGCCGATGTACCCAGAACTCGCAGGAAGTCTTGACATCTTCTCGAAGGTCGTTGACGTTGAGCACGACAGGTACGCGCGCGCAAGGCATGGGGCTGAGCACGCTATCGAGTCACTGCTTTCAAAGGGTGGCAGCATAAGCAGGGAGCAGATGAGGACCCTGTACGAAAGCCAGGGGGCCACGCCCGAACTGATATCGAAGGTGGCAGAGAAGAAGAAGGTCAAGCTGGACCTGCCAGAGGGCGCATACACTGAGATGGTCAGAGCTGACATGGCAAAGAGGGAGAAGAAGGCGCCTGCGGGCATATCTCTTCCGAAGGATCTTCCAGCTACGAAGAAGCTCTACTACGACTTCGTAACCAGCTCAAAGGCAAAGGTAATCTTCGCCAAGGCAAATCACTTCGTTCTTGACAAGACGCCCTTCTATCCTGAGGGCGGCGGGCAGGTTGCGGACACGGGCAAGGTGGACGGCGTGCAGATAACCGACGTACAGAAGGTTGGCGACGTAATAGTGCACTTCACGGCAAAAGACTGCGGAATGAAGAAGGGCGAGATTGTTGATGCCGAGGTGGATGCGGAACGAAGGAACGCCATCATAGCCCACCATACCGCTACGCACCTGATCAGCGCCGCTGCGAGAAAGGTTCTGGGCAATCACGCATGGCAGGAGGGCGCGAAGAAGGAGGCGCACAAGGCCCACATAGACATAGCGCACTATGACAAGCTGAACGACGCAGAAGTAAAGGCGATAGAGACGATGGTCAACGCGTGGCTTTTCAACGGCATAAAGGTGCACGCTGAGGAGATGAGTAGGGGCAGGGCCGAGGGCAGGTACGGCTTCTCGATATACCAGGGCCACGGAGCACCAGCGAAGAGGATGCGCATAATCACGATAAAGAGCAAGGAAGGGAAGCTGATCGATGCCGAGGCATGCGGCGGGATCCACGCGGTTGGCAGGGAGAACCTTCTCGGCATGGTGAGCATCACAGGCACCGAACGCATACACGACGGTATAGACAGGATAGAGTTTGTGGCTGGCCCAGCGGCCCTCAGGAGGTTTGAGGCGATGCACCAGCAGCTCGGCAGGCTCTCCAGGACCTTCAACGTGGACCCTGCGGAGGTTGCGGACAAGGTTGAGCAGCAGCAGGAGGAGATGAAGACAATGCACAAGCAGATCGAGAGAGACAACGAGCTCCTTGCCGACAGTATAGCCAACTCTATCTCTGACACGGAGCTGATAGAACGGGAGCTCGCCGTTGACAGGAAGATGATGATCAAGATAGCGGACCTGCTGGTCAAGAGGAACTCTGAGGCAGCGGTGTTCCTGAGAAACAAGGACGGTTTTGTGATCTGCATGTCCGGAACCGCCTCAAAGGTGGGTGCGGCTGACCTGCTTGCCTCGAAGCTGAAGGGCCAGAAGTTCCAGGGAGGAGGATCGAAGAGATTCGCAGAGGCTAGGGTCGAATCAAGCCAGTGACGCCTATGGCCACCGATCTTCTATACGTACTGCTCCTCTACCCTATCATCTTCATACTCCCCGCGTGGATAGCGAACGGCACTCCTGTGATATTCGGAGGCGGCGCGCCTCTGGACTTCAACAGGAAGCTGGGCGGAAAACCAATCTTCGGCAGGCACAAGACTCTGCGCGGCACAGCTTCCGGACTTGCCGGTGGGTTCATCATAGCCGCGCTAGAGTACGTGTTCTTCTCTCTGCCGCTTGAGTTGGGGGTGGCGCTTGTCATCGGAGCCATCGCAGGAGACCTGATCGGCAGCTTCCTGAAGCGCAGGATCGGGTTCAAGGAGGGAGCAAACGTGCTTCTCCTTGACCAGTACTCCTTCTTCGTTGTGGCGATACTCTTCTCGCTGCCTTTTGGAGGGCTTCCAAATTACATAGGAATAGTGGTCATCGTTATCCTTACCGGAATCCTGCACAAGGGCACAAACGTGCTGGCGCACAGGGCAAGGATCAAGAGCGTGCCGTGGTAGCGAACTCACGCGCGTTCCAGCGCGTCCTGCATGAGTCTCTTCTCGCTCACCGAAAACACGCCGTCGTTTGAGAACTTCCTGCTCTTAAGCGCGTAGTCCAGCACCTCTCGCCTCCTCTCCCCTGCCTTCATTGTCTTTGCGAGTATTGCCGCCGGATCTGAGCCTCTCAGCTCTTTCTCCGCGTCGGAGAGCCATCCCTCGCACTCCTTGGCGTAGTCGCTCAGCATCACTATCTGCCTCAGCTCCAGCAGAAACTTCTGCAGTTCTTCTGCATGCGCCATCGCCTCCTTGTCGATGCTTGCGTGCTCCATGTACATCGCGAACTGCCTCTCGATATTGTTGTGCTCCTTGGCTATCTGGCCAAGCAGGAACGCGTCGCGTTCCTTCTCTCCGCCTTCCTCGCTCGTGGTCACCACATTGCCCTCTAGTGCCAGGTGCTTCTTCTCAATCTGCTCATGCATCGCAGACACCGCCTGCGACAGCAGCTCGTCCCTCATCTTCGAGATCAGCTCGTCGCAGACCATCCATGCTGGAGTAGAATCGCTTTCGGCCATGTTTTACCCTTTAAAGACACTGTTATAAGCTTCGTCTAGTGTCGTAGTAAGCTATATAAACCTTTACCAGCCTAATGTTCCTTCACGTGTTAAGGTGCCTTATATTTTATCCCCACCCACCACACCTTAACACCTTTTTCTTTTTAAAAAAATCAACGCATAGACAACAGGTCTCTCTTCAGGTTCCTGATGCTTATCGACCTTCTCCTCGCAGCCCTCATCAGTATGCCCTCAGCTTTTCCAACTAGCCCATCCACGCACAAAACATCATTGTCATGATCGAGAAGCAGCACGCTTTTCTGTTTCTCAGCATCGTCCGTTGAGAAGATGAGCCAGCGCGGGTCTATCCGGCCTGTGGCCTCCAGGTCGCGTTTGAGCACCAGAAACGATTTTATTGCGTCAATCTCTTGGCTTACAAGAAACGCATCCAGTATCGCTCTCTTAGCTCCGCCTTCTGTATACTCTCTCAATAATGCATGTCTGTCCGGGGCCGTTGTAACCACTGATCGTGGTTTCTGATTCCAAAGATAGATTTATACAAGTAGCGTGCAGGCCTGACGTCCGTCAGTGGCGGGTTCCGCGAGGCTTGAGCCCGTGCCTCTCCCTCACCACGATGGCCTTCGCCCGGCTTACCTCCTTCGGGAACTCCTTTCCCCGTGAGAGCAGGTTTGTCTCTATCTTCTTCGCCTTGAACTTGTTGGCCATGTAGCTTATCGCCTTCCCCGTGTCGAACGGCTTGCAGGAGAAGATGTCCACAGAAGCGTACTTCTGATGTGCAAACGTGTGTATGCTGATGTGGGAGGTGGCGATGAGAACGAAGGCCGATACGCCGCCCTTGTCGAACGTGCCAGGTGAGCCCTCATACGGCAGTATCTGCGGCATGCTGATCTTCTTCATCTTCAACAGCGCCGGCATCTCGTCCAGTATGCGGTAGACGTGAGTCGCATCGCTGAGGAGCTTTGCATCACATCCATACAAATCCATGGTTAGGTGAGGTCCGAACATATCTTGCCTTTATCTTACAGAGTTTGCATTAGCCTTAAAAGAAAAAGCGTAACAATCAGTCATTGTCGGTCCTTCGTCGCCGAACAGTTCCAATAGTGAAACCATCCTTATCCTTTTGTTGTTAGGAGAAATTTGCCGTGATAGTTATTTAAGCTTAATCGCGCCGCCGCTTGTAATGCGTTTCAAGCTTCAGCGCCTGCGAGTCAGATATTTTAAACAGTTATCGCCAATATAGCTCGACCGCTCAGGCGGCCGTGGAGGATGAGAGATGGGAAGATACCTGATAACCGCCGCGTTGCCGTATTCCTACTCGGTTCCGCACCTTGGAAACTTTGTGGGTTCGGTACTGCCGGCAGACGTCTACCACAAGTACCTTAAGATGAGGGGAGACGACGCCATATACGTGTGCGGCTCGGATCAGCACGGAACGCCAACTGAGCTAGCAGCAATAAAGGCCGGAGTAGCTCCTGAAGTGCTTGCGGACGAGATGCACGAGAAGATCAAGAAACTGTTCGAGAAGTACGAATGCACGTTTACCTACTACGGCAAGACCAACACCCCCGAGAACAAGGGCGTAGTCTACAGCATATTCAACGAGCTCTACAACAACGGATACCTGCTCGAGAGGGAGGACATGCAGGCCTACTGCAACGTGGACGAGAGGTTCCTGACCGACAGGCTGATAGAGGGCACATGCCCCTACTGCCACAAGCGCAACGCTCGCGGAGACCAGTGCGACAACTGCGGCAGACTGCTCGAGCCGGCGCAGATAAAAGACCCGTTCTGCGCCATATGTGGCAAGAGCGAGATCAGGTTCGTTAAGACGAAGAACCTGGCCCTGGAGCTTAACAAGCTGCAGGGGGATATTGCCAAGTTCATAAAGAAGACTTCGAAGAACAACTGGAGCAAGGACGCTGTTAACAAGTCACTAAGCATGATCAAGGAGGGGCTCAAGCCTAGGGACATAACCAGGAACATGAAGTGGGGCTTCCCCGTGCCGCTCGTTGGATACGAGAACTCGGTAATATACGTATGGATTACCGGGCTCATAGGCTATATCGGCATAACAAAGCAGTGGGACTCGAAGAGATGGCGCGACTACTGGCAGAACGAGCACACGCAGCTCATCCAATTCCTCGGCAAGGACAACACGATATTCCACACCATAATCTGGCCGGGCATGGCCATGGGTTCCAGGCTCGGGTTCATACTGCCTCACACGATCAAGGAGTCGCAGTTTCTGGTCTCCAAGACGCTGAAGTTCTCCAAGAGCCACGGAGTCGGGCTGAACATGAAGACAGCGATAGAGATACTTGGCGCCGACTACTGGAGGTTCTCCCTGATGTACATGTACCCAGAGAACGCGGACAGCGAGTTCAGCGAACGCGCCCTTGTCGAAACGGTCAACACCATAATGAACGACAAGATAGGCAACCTGGCGCAGCGGGTGCTCAAGCTCTCAAAGAGCAACAGATCCCTCATTGAGGAAGAGATCCCATCAACAAAGGACCCGAAGGTTAGGAGGATAATCAAGGAGTACGAAGCTGCGTTCGACAAGCTTCAGCTGAAGAAGGCGATAGGCGCAGTTGTGAAGCTGGCCGAGCTTGGGAACAGCATAATGAGCGACAGAGAGCCCTGGGTCCTAGCCAAGAACGCGAAGAGCGACGCCAAGGCAGAGAGGCAGGTGCGCGAGATATTCTCCGAGCTGCTATCGATCACATATCAGCTGGGCATACTGCTCTATCCGTTCACCCCCAGGGCCAGCGCCGAGCTCCTCTCTTATTTCGGCATAAGGTCAGAGCCCACATCTGCGATGCTTAATGACAAAATCAGGCCCAAACTGGATTCGGATCCCAAACCGATCTTCCAGAAGATCACGGATAAGGAGACAGAGAGCCTCAGGAAGTACTCCTGATCAGGTGTACCTGACGCTGAGGCTCGCCACCTGCTGCGTGACGTTTCCGTAGTTGGGTATCGTGTAGTTTAGCCAGACGAACCCCGAGAAACCGCTTCCCAGCGAGCCCGAAGCCACCCCGCTCCCGCCGTAGCAGTAGAGCACCATGGTGTTCGCCGCTCCGCTGTACACGGGTATGCCGGTGCCTGGGGAATTGGACCCGAAGTAGTAGCCCACGGTGTTCGTCACCCACACATTGCCGTACGCTGGCCTGTTTCCCGTGGCGTTGGGCTGCGACGAGCACGCTGCGCCGTGTATGGTAAGGGAACCTCCCGTAGCCTGCGCAAGTTCCAGCGTTAGTATGCCAGAAGAGTTGAGCGCGTACGCCTCGCACGCAAATCCAGGGACCGCGCTGCACGTAGAGACCGCAAGCGCGGGCGAGAGCACGGTCACCTTGTAGATCACGGCTATTGCTATGAGGATTATGATGAGCGCTATGCCATATGACATCATGAAGTCGACTGCTGCCTGGGCTTTTAGCATGATCGCACAGGCATATCTGCCCGTGAAAATCTATAAACCCATGTAGTGGCAGAGCAACATTCCGGACTACACCTTGGTCCTTATGTCTATCTTGGCCTCAAAATCCGAAACGCCAAACTTGAACTCGTCGTTGCTCTTTATCTCACCCTTCTCCTTCAGGAACTCCCTGGCGAGAAGCCAGTAGACGAGCGCTATCGAGCGCCTGCTCTTGTTGTTGCAGGGTATGATCATGTCAACGAACTTGATCCAGTTGTCCGTGTCGCACAGCGCCACCACTGGCACGTTGATCTTGCTCGCCTCCTTTACCGCCTGCCTCTCGTTCCTGGTGTCGCTCACCAGAACGATCTCAGGTTCGAAGAAGTCGTCCCTGTTGGGGTTGGTGAACACTCCAGGCATGACCCTGCCCTCAACGAGCCTCACTCCTGTTATCTCCGCGAACTTCTTCGCGGGCGCCATCGCGTATACCCTTGATGCTGTGACTACTATGCTCTTCTGCTCGTACCTTGCAAGCATCTTCGCAGCAGCGGCTATCCTCGCATCGGTGTCCTCGAGCTTGAGCAGGTAGAGGCCATCGCCCCTCCTCTTGCTTATGAACCTGCTCATGCCTGGCGTTCGCACCATCGTGCCCGCCTGCATGTGCGAGTACATGTACTCGTTCTGATCAACAAGCATCTCTTCTGCCATACTATTCATCTCGGTAGGTTAATCGCCTTCTTTGTTCCGTCCCTTCTCTTGATTATTACCCTGTTCTTCTCGTCCATCCGGGTAGCTGTGCCGTCTTCAAGCTCAACCGCGCCGGCACGGCTGGGCACGTTGTCGTTCAGCCTTATCGAAACGCCAGCCTTTACCTTGATTCCCTTCATCATTGCACCAATTTCATACGGGGTCGCCGCGATTTCCAGGCAAACGATTGCCATTTGAACGCGGGTCTTGTGCGCCCTAGGCACAAAGCCTAACCAAGCTAGCCGACGACCCCGCAGCTAGTTTATCGCGCACGATGTTTTTATATCTGATTCATTAGTGTTTCAACATTCTCAATTTTATCCTTTATAGGATTATGCGGACCTTTTCTCCAGCTCTCTTTATGCGTCTGAGGTCTGCCTTTTGCTCCTTTCTGCGCTCAAGAACGTCGCTCTCCTTCTCAAGGTGCGCCGCGCCTCCCGGTATTGTCCTTACCCATACGTATCCCGGAGGGGGCGTCTTGTTTTTAGGCGTTCTGTTTGGCTCACTCGCAAGTTTTTCGTACATCGCCCTTGCTTCGGCTTCCATTTCCTTAGTCAGTTTCAGAGCCATTTCACTTCCTGCCGTAGTTTATTATCTCGTCAATCAGGTCAACGTGGCTTATCAGCATGCGCCTGCAGCAGTATCGCTTGACACCAAGATCGTCGAGCACCTTGCCCGCGTCCTCACCGTTCTTGTTGACGCGCTTGGCAAACGAAGGCAATGTTGA
>JAMCYP010000006.1 GCA_023476545.1 Candidatus Martarchaeota archaeon
ATGCTCCTCTTGACGCTCTCGCTGTGCACGTCAGTCCACATGTGCGTGATCGCATATGTGAGCGTGGTCTTGCCGTGATCCACGTGGCCCAGCGTCCCTATGTTAAGCTGGCTCTGCTTCAAAACGTCCTCCATAAGCGTAAGGTGTATGAACAGGGGCTACTTGCCCTCTGCGGCCTCCGCCTTGGCTTCGGCCTTCTTCGGGAAGATCTCGTCTGCGCTCTTCGCCCCGTACTCTGTTATGATGGTGTTTATCTGGCCGGTGTCGGAGCTGACGACGTTGCCCCTCACCAGTTTCCTGACACGCATCCCCTTCTTGAGCCCCGTGACTCCCGGTCCGCTGCCCAGAAGCGCATATGCCTTCCTGCTGCCCTCGATCTCCTTCCTGCTCGGCGAACCCATCATGTCGCTCAGTCCTGTTATCTGCAGCTTGAATCCGTCGAGGCCGATGACCGCGCCCTCTATGGTCTCGCCTATCTTCTTGCCCATCAGCATCTGCTCCTGTTCCTTGGCGACCTCAGCCTGCGCCGTCTTTCCGTTCTTCTTGTCCGAGAATACTATCTTCATAACCATCTACCTGTACATGCTCTCAGGCTCTTCCTTGAACCTCTTTATCCTTTCCGCGACCTCCTTCGGCACCGCCGGCTTTATCTCCTGCAGAGCCTTCATGAAGTCCTCCTTCCTCACGATGCTGCGCTTGTTCCTTATCGCGTTCATGCCCGCCTCTCTCACTATGTTCTCTATCTCCGCACCAGTGTACTCCTCGGTGACGTTAGCGAGTTCCACGAGGTCCACGTCCTTGTCTATAGGCATGCGCTTCGTGTGCACCTTCAATATCTCGAACCTTGCGTTGGCGTCAGGCATGAGTATCTCTATGACCTTGTCGAACCTTCCGGGCCTGAGCAGCGCGGGATCAACATCCTCCGGCCTGTTGGTGGCCGCGAGAACCACGACGTTCTTCAGGTCGCTCAGTCCGTCCATCTCGGTCAGTAGCGTGTCGACGACTCTCTCCGAGACTCCGGAATCCATGTACCCGCTGCCTCTCGAATGGGCAAGCGCGTCAATCTCGTCTATGAATACTATGCAGGGTGCCGCCATCCTGGCCTTCCTGAACAGCTCTCTCATCGTCTTCTCGCTCTCTCCCACGAACTTGCTTAGTATCTCCGGCCCTTTTATCGAGATGAAGTTTGCCTCGCGTTCCGTCGCCACCGCCTTCGCGAGCAGCGTCTTGCCAGTTCCCGGAGGCCCAACCAGCAGTATGCCCTTCACCGGCCTTATTCCTATCTTCTCGAAAGACTGAGGGTCCTTGAGCGGCAGCTCCACAGCCTCCTTTATCTCGGCCTTGACCTTCTCGAGGTCTCCGACGTCGCTCCAGTGGACATTTGGCCTCTCGACGAAGACCTCCCTGAGGGCGCTTGGACGTATGTTCTTGAGCGCCTCCATGAAGTTGTTCCTCGTTACGGTGAGCGACGTGAGTATCTCCTCTGGTATGCGCTTCTTGTCTATTATCCTGGGCCATATCGCCCTGAGCGAGTCCATCGCGGCCTCCTTGGCCAGCGCGCTTATGTCAGCGCCGGTGTAGCCGTGGGTTATCGCCGCAAGCTCGTCAACGCTCACGTCCTTCGCGAGCGGCATGTTCCTGGTGCTGATCAGCATTATCTCCTTCCTAGCCGGCCTGTCAGGTATGCCTATCTCGATCTCACGGTCGAATCTTCCGGGCCTCCTGAGCGCGGGGTCGATGGCGTCCGGCCTGTTGGTGGCCGCGAGCACAATGACCTGCCCCCTTGTCGGCATGCCGTCAAGAAGCGTCAGCAGCTGCGATACCATCCTCCTCTCGACCTCGTTGGTCGCCTCCTCCCTCTTGGGAGCGATGGCGTCTATCTCGTCCATGAATATTATGCTGGGCGACTTCTCGTTCGCCTCCTTGAATATCTCCCTGAGCTTCTCCTCGCTCTCTCCCACGAACTTGCTTACCAGTTCCGGTCCGGATATCGAGATGAAATGGGCGTCGCTCTCGTTAGCCACCGCCTTCGCGAGCAGCGTCTTGCCGGTTCCCGGCGAGCCGTAGAGCAGAACCCCTCTCGGAGGCTCTATGCCGAGGCGTTCGAACACCTCAGGGTAGCGTATCGGGTACTCTACCATCTCCCTTATCTTCTGTATCTCGTTCTTCAATCCGCCTATGTCCTCGTAGTGCACGTCTGCAACGCGTACCTCCGACTCCGAGACAGGTTCCTCCTTTACCGTTAGCGTGGTGTCCTTGGTTATCTTAACGACGCCGTGAGGCGACACCTGCACCACTATGAAGTTGAATACAAGCCCGAACATCGGGATTGGTATCGAGTCGCCCTTGACAAGCGGCCTGTTCTCGAGCCTGCGCTTGGCGTACTCGGCGAAATCTGGAGAGAGCGGGGGGCGCTGGTTCATGGGAGGCGCAATCGTGACCTTCTCGGCCTCCTTGACATCGGCCTTTGAGACGAAGATCTTGTCTCCGATTCCCACTCCTATGTTCTGCCTGAGGTAGCCGTCTATCCTTACGAATCCAAGGCCCTCGTCGCTTGGGTGGGCCTGCCACACTATCGCAGCCGTGCTCTTAGACTTTCCCTTTATCTCTACGGCCTCGCCAGAGACCACGCCGAGCGCCTTCTGCGAATGCGAGTCGAGCCTGGCTATGCCCCTGCCAGAATCGGTTATGAGTGCATCGCTGACTGTTAGCTCTATGCCGTTTACCATAAGGAGTGACCCTTTTGAACTAGAATATGCTTATAAAGGTTAATAAATACTTTGCGGCTCTTCGGCTCAAAATAGCACGTGCCTGTAGAACGACGACAAGACGAGCGCGATTATCAGCACGAAGACCATGCCCGGAAGCAGGGCCACGAGCGGCACAACCACTGTAAGCAGCACGAAAATAACCGCGATAACGCCCACGAAGACCGCCTTGTTCCACCTGTACACCTTGCTTCCGTCCAGCGGGAAGATTGGGAGCATGTTGAAGAAGGCAAGGTAGATGCTGATGAACACGATGAAGCTGAAGGCCAGCTGCAGGTACGAGATGCTGCCTGCGCCTCCTCCGAAGATCACGTTCGTTACCCCGTTGCCGAAGCCCGGGAAGAGCGCGCTGCCCGCAGCGAAGAACACGGCAAACACTGCGAAGTTCGTGAGCGGTCCGGCGAGTGAGACAAAGCCCTCCTCTTTGCTGGTGAAGTGCGGCGCGTATATGACCGTGGCTCCTGGAAGGCCTATCAGGAAGCCGAAGAGGCTTGTGACCAGCGTTATTATGATGCCGTTGTCCGACTTACGGAACGCGGCCATCGCGCCGAAGCGCTGCGCCACGAACTTGTGCATAAGCTCGTGAAGGACGAACGAGAGCGAGACCGCCACGAACGAGATCGGAAGCAGGTAGAGGAACGAAATGGACGAAAGCCCGAATATCCCGCCAGAAAGCACCAGCGCGAAGCCTATTGTAAGGGCGGCGTCGGCTATGGCTATGTCCTCAAGCTCCTTCGAGACCCCCAGGCCCCTGACAACTTGCATTCGAAACATTAGATTGTGGCGAAAAATCTTATTAAATCCGACTGTAGAATAGGATTGGCAGCTCCATCGTCTAGTGGTCAAGGATATCAGGCTCTGAACCTGAGGACCCCAGTTCGAATCTGGGTGGAGCTATGCATACTTTTTTATGCTTGCGATTGCAGAACTCAGTCGGTAGCATGGCTGACGAACTGAGCGACCACATAATAGTCTGCGGCTACGGGCTTGTTGGCGAGAAGATAGTGGACATACTTCTCCAGCACAACATCGAGATCATAGTCATAGACAGCGACAAGAGCAAGATAGACGTGCTTGCCGAGCACGGCATACGCTACATCTTCGGCGATGCGACGTCATCCAAGGTGCTCAAGAGCGCAGGAGTTGAGAGGGCGCGGGCGATCGCAATCGCGATGGACGACGACGCGAAGAACCTTTTTGCGGTCATAACGGCGAAGAGCCTCAACGACAAGATCATAATCGCTACACGCGCCAACGACGAGTTCCTGAAGGACAAGCTGAAGGAAGCCGGCGCAAAGTTTGTTGCAACTCCTAACAAGTCTGCCAGCGATGAGCTCTTCAACGAGCTTACCAAGGGAGTATAGCGGGCGCATTCATGCAGTCAAACAAGGAGGACGCGTTCAACGTGATGGTGCTCACCAGCGCCATAATCCTCATCATAATAGTTTCCTCGATAGCCGCGCTCTCCCTTCTCACGCACAACCTCTACCTCGATTCGTACTTTGCGCTTGAGGCGTTCTTCGACGCGCAGAACACGGCAGCATCGTCCTCGCTCGCCGCCATAGCGTTCGCAGAGAGCCCGACCCAGTGGATCCCGATACTGATCATAGTGGTGATCGACAACCTCAGCAGGATACTGATAGTCAGCTTCATCATAGCAGCGGTCATAGACTTCCTGAGCTACGCCAACGTCGAGCAGATGGTAAACGATTTCAGGGCAAAGCGTATGAAAGACCACGTCATCATCTGCGGCTACAACGACCTCGCATCAAGGCTCATGGCGAGGCTCAGGGAAGTCCGCATAAAGTACATAATCTTGGATCCCAGGAAGACTTTCGAGGCTGAGTTCGCAGAGAAGAAGATCGTCGGGATAGTAGGCGACTTTACAAAGGAGGAGGAGCTGAAGGACGCTGGCATAGAACGTGCAAGTGCCATAGTGATCATCTCGGAGAACGACGTTGACAACATAGTCGCGGCGATGGTTGCCCGCAGGCTCAATCCCAAGGTTAAGGTGATGATAAGGCTCGCGGACGAGCGGGTACGCAAGCACGTCTATGGCATAGGCGCCGACATGGCCGTCATCCCCGAGTACCTGTCAGGCATAGACATGGGAGAGTTCGTGGCGAGGTCAGGAGGTGCGTAGATGGTGAAGCTAAGAGCGATACAGCTGGTGTCCATAGGATTCATAGTCGTGATCTTCATCGTATCAACAGTGCTCGTGACGCTCGAGCACTACAGCCTACTTGCCGCGGCCCTCTTCAGCTTCATGAACATAATCGGGGCTGACTTCCCGCCAACTTCAAGCCTGATAGACGCGCACAGCCCGCTGGTGCTGCTCTCTCTCACCCTTGCCGACATAGCCAACGTGGCGTTCACCATCACCTTCGCCACCATCTTCTACCAGGTACTGGTAGGGGTGGATATACGCTACACGCTCCTTAACCAGCGGCTCAGGGGCGTGTCAGACCACGTGATAGTCACTCCTGTCAGCGGGATAGGACTGGAGCTGGCCGCAAAGCTCAGGGAGGGCAAGAGGCGCGTGGTCTTCATAGACGAGAACAAGTACGAGGTCAGGAAGGCCTACCGTCTGGGCTACCTGGCGGTGCATGGAGATCCGACAAAGCACGAGACGCTGGCGGAGGCGAGGGTCGACTCCGCAGCCGCAATCTGCACGCTCTACGACGACGACATAAAGAACACGCTGGTCACGATAGAGGCGAGAAGGGGCGCGAAGAAGACGAGGGTGCTCTCGAGGATAGGCAGGCTCGAGGACCTGCCGAAGATGGAGCGCTCCGGTGCGCTCCGTGTGGTGCTTCCTGAGGCCTCGGTGGGCGTCGAGCTTGGCGACTTTCTTGTGGCCAACAGCTAGCGCGCCTGCTGACGTCTCCTCTCCCAGAAAGAGTTAAAATCCTTTAATTGTTAGACCCGTACTGGTAGACATGGCCGACCAGCCCTTAACCACAAGCATAGACGACCTAGTCAAATATGTCAACGAGCACGGTGAGACAGACTCCACCACTCTCGCTTCGGCACTCAAGGTCGGAGAGAACATAATAGAGACCTGGGCCGACGTTCTCGAGAAGGCGCAGATAGTCAAGATAAACTACAAGCTCGGCAAGATGTTCGTCTCGCCCAAAACGATAACCAAGGAGGGGGCGGAAGTAGCCAAGAAGACAGTGGAGATGAAGCGCGGAGTGGCAGAGACGGAGCTGGCAACCCAGGTCAGCATGATAAACCAGATAAACACAAAGCTGGACGAGTTCAAGAGATACGTTTCAAGCGCGGAAGGCGCCTTCAAGACCAAGGCTGGCCAGATAAAGGAGAACCTTGACCAGATAGACAAGCTCAGCTCGCAGGTGGACTCGGCATACAGGAAGCTCAAGGAGAAGAAGGACACTATAGACAGGCTGTCTGCCACGCTTGACAAGGAGGCCGCGGCGCTGGAGGAGAAGGCAGGCAAGGCACAGTCAGTGACCGGAGCCGACAGCGACCCGCAGCGCGTCATAAACGACATAAGCGCGAAGCTTGAGGATTCGGAGAGCAGGCTCAAGGCTCTGCGTTCCAACGTCAATTCCACTATGGAGCAGAGCAGGAACGAGTTCTCGCAGCTCCTGAACGGCATAAAGGATGAGAACAAGGCTCTCAGGGAGATGCTCTCGCAGCGCGAGAAGGAGCTGCATGATTACGAGTCCTTCCTCAAGTCCTACGGGCAGCAGTCCGACTCTGTGAAGAGGCAGGCAGCGAAGGAGCGCACAAAGATGATCGATGACATAGCTAATGCTACAGAAGATACGAGACGCGTCTACTCCGTTGCCGAGAAGCAGATAACTGATGTGAAGAAGTCGCTCTCAGACATGAAGTCTCAATTCGGCGGATTCGCGGACCTGAGCGACAAGCTGAATGGAATTAAAAGCAGCATAGACTCAATATCAAGGCAGAAGGACGAGCTTCTCAAGGAGATAGAGCAGCTGCAGGAGCAGACAAGGGCGCTCTCAGTAGTAGAGGACTCGAAGGTGGCAGAGAAGAGCGTCAAGATGCGGCAGGTCGACGAGAAGATGACATCCACGAAGAAGAAGGTGTCGCAGCTTGACATGCAGACTGACGAGATAAAGAAGGGCATAGACGACATGGCGAAGTGAACCCATGCAGGACACGCAACCCCAAACGCACGAAGAGAAGGAGTACGCTTCATACGAGCTTGACGCGCACGGCCTGAAGGTGTCGATAAGTATAGTGGACAGGGGCACCTTCGTGCCCATGTACGAGGCCACGGTGCCAGGCCTCGGCGACGCGACCAAGGTGCTGCTGATCTCTTTGAGGCAGGAGCTGCTCTCCATGGTCCCGATAGACCCCAGCAGGATAGAGGACAAGGAGTACGTGGAGGAGCTGACGCAGAAGTACATCGACGCGTCTAACATAATCATAGACAGGTATCTGCCGGGATCAAATCCGGAGACGAAGAAGGTCCTGATCGCCTATGTAGTCAACTTCATGCTCGGGCTCGGAGACCTCGAAGCACCTCTCGCCGACGACAATCTGGAAGAGATCGCGGTGAACACGTCCAAGGAGCCGATATGGGTCTACCACAAGAAGTTCGGCTGGTGCAAGAGCAACATCACACTGCAGGACGAGAACATGATCTACGACGACGCGGAGCAGATAGGCAGGCGCATCGGCAGGCAGATAACTAACCTGTCGCCACTGATGGACGCCGAGCTGCCCGACGGATCGCGAGTCAACGCAACCCTTTACCCGATATCGCAGAAGGGCAACACGATAACCATAAGGAAGTTCGGCAAGAACCCGTGGACCATGACCGCGATGGTGGCCAACGGCACGCTCTCCACGGACATAGCTGCGCTGGTCTGGCTGGCGGTTGAGAACGAGGTCAGCATACTCATCTCCGGAGGAACCGCAAGCGGAAAGACCAGTTTCCTCAACGCAATGAGCATCTTCATACCGTCGACGCACAGGATCATCTCGGTAGAGCAGGACAGGGAGCTCACGCTTCCGAACTTCCTGCACTGGGTGCCGATGCTCACCAGGCAGCCCAACCCCGAAGGCAAGGGAGAGATAACGCTCTACGACCTCATGATCAACGCGCTCAGGCAGAGGCCTGACGTGATGCTCGTGGGAGAGGTCAGGACGAAGAAGGACGCGGAGACGCTCTTCGAGGCGATACACACCGGACACGCGGTCTACGGCACCGTGCACGCGGACAACGCCCAGGACACCATAGTGCGTATGACCAACCCGCCGATCGAGGTGCCGAAGATGATGCTCAACGCGTTCGGGGGCGTGATCTCGCTCTTCAGGCACAGGAGGCTCGGAATAAGGCGTGTGCTTGAGTTCGCGGAGATGCTGAGGAACGGAGACGTCAATGTTATCTTCAGGTGGGACATGCGCAACGACACATTCGCCCAGATAACAGATATAGCCAGGCTGAGCGAGACGATCTCGCTCTACGGAGGCTACGACAAGAGCGAGCTGGAGAAGAACATCGAGGATAAGAAGGTCATTCTGGACTGGATGGTGAAGAACAACGTCACCAACGTCGACGACGCCGGCTACGTGGTCTCCAGCTACTACAGGAACGCGGAGAAGGTGCTGAAGCTGGCCAGGGAGAACCAGCCCTACTCGAAGGAGCTGATCGAGAAGCTGTAGGTTTTGCATGGAGGACGACAACTATCAGAAGACGGTATTGCTCGTAGACTCGATAGACGCCACGCGCGGCAGCGAGTCCGCAGTGATAGACGTGAGCGAGATCTTTGCCAACAGCTTTGAGCTCAAGAGGCTGAGCTACTCCGACGTGAACCAGCTGATAGAGAGGAGTGAGAAGGGAACGGCGCCTAGAACCGAGGCGGTCCAGGCGATGCCGGCGCAGCAGCCTAGCCTGCAACCCAGGCTGCAGGTGGCGAAGCACGACACCACCGCTGACGCCGCGGGAGCCGCTGCAAGGCTGAGGAGCATGGCGGGCAGCGTTGGCAAGGAGTTCGCGTCTGGGGTGACTGCCAAGGTGGAAGAAGCAGAGGAGGCGAACCTCGTACTGCCCAAACTCTCAGTGCAGGACCAGCTCTCCGACCTCGAGAAGATGAAGGAGGGCATAGACGAACATGTCTTCGGCGCGGAGCAGCTGAAGATAATAGGGGAGGAGATGAAGGGCATGTCGCGCATATCAGCAAATGAGGACACAAGCAGGATGCCGGCTGACCAACGCGAACTCGTCCTGATGAGAAACCAAAGAGTTAAAGAGATAAAGGGCAGATTGAATATCAGCTGATCTGCTCGTGTGGTCCGATGGCGCTTTTCGACGTGAAAAAGGGAGATAAGGAGAAGAAGGAAGAGAAGAAAGGACCAATAATCGGATTCACGAAACCGAAGAAATTCCTGTTTTTCAAGATAAAGTCAAAGCCAATATACGCGAGCGAGCCGCAGAAGCAGCAACCCTCCCCGGCCCAGCCGGCGCAGTCGCCTCAGCCTCGACCTTCCCCGCAGCCTCAACCGTCTCCTGTTCTGCGACCTGAGCCGAAGCAGGAACCCGGTCCAGCGCCAAAGCCCCAGCAGCAACCGAAACCTCAGACGCCAAAGCCCAGCCTTTCGTCAATGGCCCCAAAGATTCCCAAGATGCCAAAGCTCTCCTTCAAGCTCCCTGAGATGAGACCCAGATCCCAACAGCAATCGCAGCAGCCTGGTCAGCAGCACACACAGCCGCATTCACAATCACCTTTCCCCATGGGCCCAGGAGGCAAACCTACTGGCACGCCCAACAGACTGCAAATCTACTTCATGAGCGTCGCGGAGAAGCAGAAGGACCTCGAGGCGGCGCTCAGGGCGCAGGGCATAAAGGAGAGCCCCTATGACTTCATAAAGAAGATGTTCACGTACTCGATCATAGTCAGCGCGGTCATCGCCATAGCGATGGGCGCGATAATGGTGAGCTACGGGGTCTCGCCCATACTCGCCATCGTCCTGGGCATAGCCTGCTACTACGCACTCTTCAACAGGTTCATCCGCTATCCGATAGACAGGAGCAAGGTCGTCGGCAAGGAGATCGAGAAGGACATACTCTTCGCCGCGAGGGACATGGTGATCAGCATGCGATCCGGCATGCCGCTGTTCAACGCGATAACTGCGGTAAGCACCGGCTACGGCGCCGCGAGCCAGGAGTTCGCCAAGGCGGTGGAGCTTGTGCAGCTCGGCACGCCCATAGAGCAGGCGCTTGACGAGGTCAGCAGCAGGAGCGAGTCGAAGACGTTCAAGAGGATAATGCTGCAGGCTACTGTGAGCCTGAAGGCAGGAGCCGATGTGGTCGGCGCGCTCCAGGGAGTCGTGGACGAGGTGATGCAGGAGCGAGTCATAGAGCTGCGCAGGTACGGGCAGAGGCTCAACGCGCTTGCAATGTTCTACATGCTCTTCGGAGTCATCTTCCCGAGCATGGGGATAGCCGTGGCCGCTATACTGACCACGTTCATAAACCTCTTCAGCATAGACGAGAACACGCTGCTCTTCGCGCTTATAGGCATATTCTTCCTTCAGATAATATTCCTTAACATAATGAGGTCCTCGAGGCCGACATTCGCTATGTAGGTGAACGCATGAAGATAGAGTACGAACGTCTGATATCAAGGAGCGTTGTCAACCTGCTTCAGCGGGAGCTCGACCTCGCCGGCGTCAAGGTCGACATAAACAGGTTCCTGCAGATACTGATACTCGGCGGCATTGGCCTCTTTGTGATAGTGCCATTCGCCCTCGTGCTTCTCCTCAACCTCAGCGCAGGCATTGCCGCTCTGGCTGGCATATTTGCGGCAGCGGTGCTTGAGATCGGCGTGTACGCTGTGCTGGAGTTCAGGATAGAGCAGAGGAAGTCGTTCGTGGACGACCTCCTGCCCGACTACCTCCAGCTTGCAGCGGCAAACGTGAGGAGCGGAATAGCGCTAGACAAGGCGATGGTGCTCGCCGCAAGGCCTGAGTTCGGCCACTTCAGCGACGAGGTAAAGGAGATGAACAAGGAGCTCTATGGGGGGCTGACGATGCAGCAGGCGATGACGAATCTGGGCAAGAGGTACAGGTCGACGCAGCTGCAGCACACGATACGCATGATGGGCGAGGGCATACAGTACGGAGGAGGCATGACCGACCTGCTCAATCAGATATCCAAGGACATACGCAGCCAGCACATGGTCCAGAGGGAGATCAGCGGCCAGCTCTTCATGTACACCATATTCATCGCTTTCGCCGCGCTGATAGGCGCTCCGGTGCTCTACGCGCTAACATCGCAGATGATCGGAGTGACGGACACGGTCTGGGCTGGCATACTGCAGCAGAACCCCGGAGGACTGCCCACCGCTGGCATCTCTTTCCTGAGGCCCAGCCCTCCAAAGATAACCACCGCCGCCTACCACAACTTCGCGCTCGCAAGCGTCATACTGATAACCGGCTTCGGTGCGTTCATAGTCTCGGCGATATCCACCGGTTCGGTGCTTAAAGGGCTGCGGTACCTGCCGATCTTCCTGATAGTCGGACTCGGAGTCTTCTTCCTAGTCTCGTCGCTGATAGCAGGCATATTCACAAGCATAAGCGGCGTGTGAGCTGGCCTTCAGCCCGCAAGGCCCAGCGCCTGCCACTCGTCAGCGTGCACCGATAACGAACTCATTCCTGGGTCAAGGTAGTTTCCTGAGAAGTGCGAATAGATTGCGTTGAACGTGCTTGCGTTATTGCCGTTCCCACTGTAGTCGTTGGCGTTGCCGTTCAGCGGCCACCAGCCGATGAGGTTCGCGGTTATCGGGGTGCCGTATGCTCCTTGCGCGTATATGCTTGCTATCTGATTCTGAGTGAGAGGAGTATTATAGAACTGCACGTTCAGCACATTGCCAAGAAGATCCTCATATATGGGGTTGCCGCCATAGCCGCTTATGTAAAACGATCGTGACGGTATGGTCATCGATGCCGTTGGCAGTATGGCATTGTTCTGCAAAACTGTATTTGAGTAGTACGCGTACGCATTTATGAGGTTGCCATTTATTACGTATGACACCATGACCCACGTGTTTTTCGGGACCGAGAGCGCGGCATTGTTGCTGCATGTGCTATAACCTGTGCATGAGCACGGGTCGAACTCTACTGGGAATGTGGTTCCGCTGGTTGATGTGGGTTCGTAGACTTGGCATGAAGCGGGGCCCATTCCAGATCCCGACGCTATCACCGAGTTCACGTTTGTCCACCATAGTATTGTCATGGTGTTGACCGCCGTCAATGCGTTCTCTGACACGATGTAGCTGTTGGCCCCCAGGAACCCGGCCACCTGTGTCTGTCCGTTCTGCTTCTCAAGCGGCATGTTGCCGAGGTAGAGGTTGGGTAGCGAGTTTGATGCGCAGTCGCTCGACGAGGTGCACGAGAGCGCTCCGGGTATCGGGAAGAGTTTTGTCTGTACAGGCACGTTTAGTATGCTGTCCCTACTGTAGTTCCTCATTAGCGTATACGGCACGCTCGTCGCCGTACCGTTATTTCCGTTCCCACTGTAGTCGTTGGCGTTGCCGTTGAGGGGCCACCACCCCACCACGTTTCCTGACATCGGCAGGTTGGAGACACCTTCCTGATACATCTTCTGGATCTGCAGCGCACTCAATGCGGTGTTGTACAGCTGCACGTTGCTTATCTGCCCGTCGAAGAATGTCTGCGCGTTGCCTTCCGTGCCTATATTCATAGAGTACGTCGACGCGGTGTTCATCGATAGTGACGGCGTAGCCTGCGAGACAAGGCTTCCGTTGAAGTAGAGCTTAACCGCGGTACCGTTGTAGGTGGCCACCACATATATCCATGTTCCTGTGGTGGTGTAACCGTATGATATCTGGGTTTGCGAAGAGCTGGCTGAGTTCTGCAGCAGCACTCCGACGCCTCCGCTGTTCGTGAACAGGCCAAACTGTCCGTTGTAATTCCCATAGCCGTCATTTCCCAGAATCCTACCGTCTTGGAAGGTGTTCACATTGACCCATGCCGATGCGGTGAATTGGGACGACACTATGTTTGCTGTGTTTGGCAGGCTGACGCGACTGGTTGAGCCATCGAAATTTCCTACCTGCCTGTTGTAGTTTGCGAACGTGAATATGCCATTAGGGGACTGAGACGCAAAGCTTCCCTGGCCTCTGTCAAGGTACGATGGCGTGAACTGCGACGCAAAGTAGCTCCCTGAGCCTATTGCGCTGCGCAGGCCTTCGATGTTCAAAGTTTCCAGCGCCGGACCATAGAGCAGCACGGACATTCCAGTTGGCATGCTGGCCAGCACATTGCTCGAGCTTGGGTAGATGAGATACGGCACGCTCGGAGTCGAGGAGGGAGAGATGTATGTTATTAACCCGGCATAGTTGTCCATGCAGCTCTCTAGGCCTATGGCGTTGTATGTGGCTATTATCAGGTTTGTGCTTATCGGGGGCGAGTTTAGTTTGCTGGGCACCGAGCAAGATGCGCCGCTCACAGAGTTACTGGGCAGTACGTACACCGTGCCATACGCGAACTTCATCGTGTTGCCTGCGGTGGCCTGCGCCCCTCCAATCACGCTTGTTATGTTGTTCAGGCTTGAGAAGGCAATGTTCCTTGACACTCCCTGCTGCGAGTAGAAGAGGTCTGGCGTGTTGTTTAGCGATACCGATGCATTGACTGGCACGGTGTAGGTGTAGTTGCTTCCTGATGAGTTGATTGTCACAGTCTCTGTGTAGGCAACCTGGAGGTGATACGGATCCGCCTGGAAAACCTTCGGGACTGTGTCGCGGATCGCGATTACCTGTGAGGCGAACCCTAGCAGGCTTGAGACCGATGTGTTGTACTTTGCGAGCGTGAGGTTGCCCATCGCATTCTCAGGGTAACCGGAGGTGTCGTTGGGCAGCGCACCATTAACTACAAGGTCCGACAGGTACAGGCTTGTGTTAGATATGAGGTTCGCCTTCCTTATTCCCGGTCTGCTCTCGTAATCTGCCAGGGTTGTGATGGCTTTGCTAAGGCTCGCCGCAGCGAACGTGCTCGCGCTGGCCCTAAGAGTGCTCCCATAATTGTTAGATACGGACGATATAGTCAGCGACTGCGCGATGTTGTTCGAGCTTATGTTGAGCAGCGCGAAGGCGAACAGCTCCGCCAGCATGAGCACGAATATGACCAACATTATCAGTGTCATGAGCTGCCCCTTGCTCGACCCAAGATCCATGAACCTTAACTCCATGAGTATACCCCTATGTTTATGGTGTTGCTTGCTCCCGTGGTGTAGTTGAGCACCGGAAGCAGGGTGCTTGCTCTTGATATCTGGTAAGCATTAGCGAATGTGGGCGCTGTGTACGTTGCTGTCACGAACGCCAACCCTCCAGCAGGAAATCCCGTGTTGAAGTTCGCGTAATCGTTGGCGTCTCCGCTCAGCGGCCACCATCCAACCAGCGAAGCTCCTTGTATTGGCGGACCAGATACGCCTTCAAGGTAGAGCTGTGATATCTGGCTTGGCGTGAGCGCAGAAGCGTATACCTGCACATCTGCTATCTGCCCTGTGAACTTGCATGCGGCATTGGGCCACGCTCCGATGTACGAGGCGATACCGCTAGTCGGTGTGTTGAGTACGTTTGCCGCAGAGAGCGCGCCGATGCTCTTATTCTCGTTGAGGTACACAGTCACGTTCGCCGCGTCGTGCGCATAAACTGCCGCTATCAGCGACCATTTCTTCTTCGGGGTCACGAGCCCTGCGGTGTAGTTGTCACCGCATCCGGCAAACGACACCTTCCCATTAGAGTCAAGCCCGAGTCCGCTGTACTGTCCGCTGCAGCTCCCGCTCGTTGGCCCGTATCCTACCGCCATCTCCTGTCCGCATCCGCCGTTGCTGTACGTGGATACGTTCACCCACGCTACCAGCGTCCTTGCTGAGGATATGGTTGCGAACCCGCTCGTCCCTGTCTCTATGTAGTTCGTGATTCCGTTGAAGCTGGCCGCAAGTATTGTGTTGGTTGACGGCGAACCCGTGAAGAACGTATAGTTAGAGGCCGGATAGATGCTATTAAGGAGCGCCTTCCCGCATCCGGCCTGCCCGTTCAGGTACATGGTCGACACCGCGGAGAGCAAGGTCGCCCCTGGCTGCGAATCGCACGCTCCATACGCCACTATGGTATTCGCGGTCTCGACGTACAGCCTTCCATACGCCAACGCAAGCCTTGGATTTATCGACACGCCTGGCATGGCGACAAACCAGTCAACTGAGCCCGTGCTGAGGTTCTCTCCCGCAATGCCTCCTGACCATGCAGTGTAGACCATCGATCCTGTTACGGCTGGGGTCGCATTCGTTATGCTGCTTCCGAATGTTGATGGCGCTGAAACGCTCCAGTCCGACGCCCCGTTTAGCGAGAAAGCAGCAATGCCACCGCTTGTCTGATATACTGAATAGTTGCCGTATACGCCAACTCCGGTTACCGTGCTGCCTGTCCCCTTCGGAAATCCGCTGACTATTGTCCCGTTACTATACGTCGCGTTGGCGTAGCTTCCGGTGCCGAGGTAGAAGCTGCTGCCAAGGATAGCGGGCAAGGTAGGCGCGTTTCCTACAGAGTATGCCTTGCTTGTTATCTGCTTTGCATTTCCTCCCGCGGCGATTATCGTGTAGATGCTGCCCGTTGAAGTTAGCGCCATGAAACCTCCGCTTAGTGCCGTTACGAACACGGGCAACGTTCCGGTGTAGTTGGACCAGTAAGATGTGCCATTGCTCGCGTAGTAGGCATGCACCCAGTTGTCGCTGCCCCCGAAGACCACCTGGTTGTTTTGCACGAGAATGGGCGAGGATACGGAGAACGCGCTTATAGAGTTAGTGCTCCAGACCACCTTCCCTGTGTTCGCATTAGCAGCGGTAAGGTTCGTTGAGTTTGCGTAGAATATCATGCCCAAAGCGAGCGCAGGAGTGCTCGCAACTCCTGATACGGTGTTTGTGGTCCATACTGTCTTGTCCGTGGTGGCGTTGACCGCATAGAGCAGCGAATTGGTTGCAAAGTAGATGTCGCCATAGGCGGCCACCATCCCAGTGGTTATCGTGTTGCCTGGGTTTATCATGTAGGAGATTATGGGATAGAGCGGACCTATCGGGTTGCTGCTTCTCGCGTAGGGCCCCCCAAGCGCCATGGGAGACGTCTCGTTCCATCCCGCGTTCTGGTTGGTTATCGCCTTTGCCAGCGCGCTGCCGTTCTGCACCGAGGAGACAGAGGTGGAGGCGAGGTTGGAGAAGATCGCCTGAGCGTCAGAGTAGTGAAGGCTGTAGGGAGCGGGAGCGTAGTACTGGAAGAAGAGGAGCACGGAGATGCCCATTATCGTTATGACTAGCGCGAATATCGCATCCATCGTGAATACTATGCCCTTCATCAGCTAACACCAAAGCTCTTGTTCGTCCAGAGTATGATCTGCATCTTAACAGGTACGCCGTTCAGCACGTCAGACTGCCTGGCCACCTGCACCGCGTATGGGTTCCGCGTATATGGATAGAGCCCCATCGTCAAGCTAACGTTACTGTAGTTTATGCTTATGTACCAGTCATAGCCTACGCCCAGCAGCGGCTTAGTTGCCTGGTATTCCGAAGGGCCGTAGTTCGTCATCGCCATTAGCGTCATTATCTTGCTCTGCGACAGCATGCCGTTTCCGTTTCCCAGTCCTATGCTGATGTTATTCCAGGTGCCAGTGTTCGTTATGTTCGCCACAGAGTTCCAATCAGAGGGATAGCCGGTTCCGATTATTCTCCCCTGAAGGCTCTGCAACTGCGCCTGCATTGTCTGCAGGCCGAAGCTGTACACCAGGTTGTACTGGCTGCTTACGTTAACCCAGACGAAAGTAAGTATGATCAGCGCAGATCCGAATATGATCATCGCGAATATGACGTCAAAAGACCAGAACTGCGCCTTCATGGGAACCAACTCAAAGGTACGATGGCGCCCGAGCCCGGAGGCGCCTGACCTCCATAGAGCGCTTTCACCTGTTCTGGAGTAAGTGCGACATTGTAGAGCATCGCGTCGCTTATAGAGCCGTTGAAGTCATTGTCGGAGCTGCCGAGGGTGTTAAGCCCTAGGACTACCGGATTGTTTGTGGAATGGTACCCGCACGGAGTGACAGTTCCGCTCGGATTGCCATTTATGTAGTACGAAATCGTGTCGCTCGATGCGCTGTAAACATATGTGACATAACTCCACGATCCTATGGGCACAGGCTCTGTGCTTCGCGGTGTGCCGCATCCCCAGATGTCCATTCCGAGGCGGCCGGTGTAGTTTATCATGTACATGTTGGCCGTGCCAGAGTAACCCTCCTGGAACAGGTCGGAGCCAACGCTCGGGTTCGAGGCTGCAGGAGACGTGGAAGGCGAATACGAGGCAGGATTGACCCACATCGAGACCGTCTCCGATAGCGTGGAGGGCAGGTTTATGTTGGCCGTGGTCGCGATTCCGCCGTTCTGTCCGTTTAGGCTAATCCCGCTCCCGCCAAGCGACGTCTGTACAGCAGGCGCCAAGGCCCTCTGTGTTGAGTAGATCACGTTCGTCGCCGTGCCATTGTTCCCGCTACCAGAGTAGTCGTTGGCGTTGCCGTTGAGGGGCCACCAGCCGACAAGCCCCGCTCCCGTGACCGGTAGTCCAGCCATGCCCTCTCTGTAAAGCGAGGAAACCTGCGCCAGTGAGAGTGAGGTATTGTAGAACTGTATGTTGCTGTAGTTTCCATTCGTGAAGTAGCCTCCTCCTGCGTAGTTTCCGATGAGCACGTTGTCTGCGTTTTGTCCAAGGCTGGCTCCCTTGGTGGTGTTGATCAGCACGCCATTCACGAACGTTTTTACCGTGCCGGTACTTGAGTTGAACTCGCACGTAAGCTGATAAAAGGTGTTGAGGTTAAGCTGCCCGAAGAAGGTATCCTTCCTGCTTCCCGAGGAGCTGTAGGTGACGCAGTCAGGCCCGTTCCCAGACCCCGTGGAGACATAATTGCCATAAATATAGTACGCTCCAGAGGTGCCCCCTGCTGCTCTGTCTACCATCATCCACGCGGAGTTCGAGGGGAATTCTGCCCAGCCAGATATGGTGAACGAGGAAGGCATCAGGCTGTTGCTGTTCCCTACATTTATTGTGCTCGACGACCCGTTGAAGTTCGCCGAGAGTATTCCGGTGGAATTTGCAGAAGCGATGCCGTCTGACTTAGGCGCAGCCACAAAGCTCAGGTTTCCGTATATGGTGCCGTTGCGCCCGTTTCCGCTGTAGTCAACCCCGTTGCCGTCCAGAGGCCACCAGCCCATAAGACCCGATGATGCTTCAGGCTCTCCAGAGAAACCTTGCTGGTATAACTGTAAGAGCTGGTTGGAGGAGAGCGCGGTGTTGTATACCTGCACATTCGCTATGCTTCCATTGAAGAACTGGCCATTTGTGAAGCTGTCATCCGTTCCTATGTATGGCACTGCCGTGCTTCCGTATGTTATCGCGCCTCCGCTTACGGCACTCGCGTTGGTCAGCTGTCCATTTACATACATGTATAGCTTTCCTGTTGTGGAGTCGTAGGTGCAAGATACCATATACCAACTGCCGAGTTGAAGGGCAGAACTGTTTGCGGGGCTGGACCATCCGCTTGAGGTGTGCACGGAACAACTTGCTTGAGGAGAAGCGGAGACCCCGCAGTCGAATTCCGCTTCCCAGCCACCTCCCCCATCAGCGCCGTTTTGAATTATTCTTTGGCACCTAGAAGCCACAGAGCTGCGGGTCGAAACGTACTCTGGTTTTACCCATCCGGAATACGTGACCGTGCCAGTGGGTTGGAACGCAGAGATCGCTGGGGGAGCTACATATGCGCTCTGCCCGTCAAAATTGGCAACGTAGTTTGGCTGGCTCCAGCTTGCAAAGCCCGTGACAGAACCTTCATTTCCGTTTCCGCTAAGGTCATATGCAGTACTCCCCTGGCCGATGCTGAGCGGCCACCAGCCAACAAGATTGCCTGAAAGAGACGTGTTGCCGTTGAACGCTGTTGCCTTCACCAACGCCTGTCCGCTCGTGTTTTGCTGCGTAAGTATCGCTGATGCCAGGCCGTTCGCATTGCTGTAGTTGGTCGCCATCTGGTTGCTGCCAACGAATGTGCCAAGAGTTGTTGAGAAGCCGATGAGGTCGTTGGCGAGCGCGTAGCCTGCCTGGTTGGCGACCTTCGCCACCAACTGCGACACGGCGGGATAGAGCATCGGCCCCGAAGCCGTCCCCTCGTTCCCGTTGCCGCTGTAGTCATGGGTGTTTCCGTTGAGAGTCCACCACGCCGCAAGGTCCTTTGGAAGAACCGGGGTTCCTGTTATGCCCTCGTTGAAGAGCGCATCCACCTGCCCCGCGGTCAGTGCCGTGTTGTATATCTGCACGTTTGTTATCATTCCGTTGAATGGCCTTGTCAGCCCAGCGCCGTTGCCTATGGTGACCGGGCTGCTCTGAGATGCTATGGGACCCGAGTAGCTGGAGGGCGAGCAGGAGGACGGATTGACAACCGCGCCATTGACGTAAAGCTCTGTGTTGGAGCCGTCGTACGTGAATATCAGGCTGTACCACCTTCCATCCTGCAGGCCTGGAGAGTATCCTATCTGCGAGTTGCCAGTGCAGCTGTTTCCCGCGCCGTTCAGCCTGATAGCCACCCCTCCGTTGTTCTGCACCCAGTATGTGTACTGCTCGTTGCTTCCCGCGTCAACTATCCTGGCGTAGTTGTTGGCCGTAGGTCCGTTTATGTAAACCCAGGCAGACACCGTTATGTAGCCCGGATATAGCGAGGTGGAAAAAGGCACGCTTATCACAGGCGCTTCCTGCCCGTTGAAGAGCGCGGCGTGGGTCACCCTGGCCGAGATGCTCACGTTTGATGCGAAACCGCTGGCGTTCTGGCATGAGTAGTCTACGCATATGGTGCCGTAGGAGTTCTGGATTACGAGCGTGCCGTTTGCTATTGGCAGGTTGTAATAGAAGGTGTTTGGCTGCAGGTATGAGCTGTCAGACAGCACGCTCTTCGCGGTGCTGAAAGCGTAGGCCTGCAGCACCTGCCTGGCAATCGTGGCGTTGACTATCACCTCTCCGTTCTTTGTAACGAGCAGCTGGTAGGCGAGCGTGCCTATCGACCCGGTTACAGGCACTCGCGCAACATAACCGTTGCCGGCGCGCAGCGCCTGGTCTATCTGAGCCGCAACGTTCTGCGCGACGAGCTGCTCCTCGGAGAAGAGCTGGTTGTTCGAGGTCTGCGCCCGCTGAGTCCCAACAAGCGCAAAGAGGAACAGGAATACGACTAGCACGAACGCGAATATTATCATGAATTCCAGAGCGATCTGAAGTTTCGCAGCACGCATGCTATACCTTGGGCGTCATGTAAACGCACGGAACGACGTTGTTAGTCGGGCACGCTGACGTCGCGGTCACGTTGATGAGGTATGCGCCCGTTGACGTTATGCCTCCAAGGTTTCCGCTCACGTTCACCGGAGTGTACGCCGTGACATAGCTGAGGCCCGATGGTGAATTTATCACAAATATTATCTCGTGCCCCACGCTGTTGTTGACGTTGCCCACGTATACGAATCGCACGTTGGGTGGCACCTGTATCTGCGCGAGCTGCATCGCAGGAGGACCCTCGCTGCCCACCAGTGTCGCTATGCTTGCCAGCTTGCTGGCTGCCTGCTGCGACTCGACCGCCGAGAGGTTGGTGTTCGCTCCAGCGAGCTGTATGAAAGCGATGACGACCAGGGGCAGCAGTACCGCAAGCCCGAACGCCAGCGTCACCAGAAGCTCGAAGCTTGACTGCAGCTTCCTAGTGTTATTCCTCATATCTCCTCTCTGCAAGTTTCCTGTCGCTCACGAAGTTCTCCTTCCTGCTGCGCACCCTCTTGTATATGCCGTTCAGCAGCGAGGAGAGCGCGGTGTCTAGGTTGTACCCTGACGAGTGCGCGAAGACCACTCCGCGGCCCCTGAGCGCGAGCCTGGCACGTATCTCGTAGTTTCTCTCCCTGTGCCTCTCTATGTTCAGTGAAACGTAATCCACGTCGCTGCCCTCAAACCTGTCTATCTTTGATATTAGCCTGTTGGCCGCGTCACGCACGTCCTGCTCATACTCGCGTGTGGAGTCGTCAAGTCCAGACAGAACCACGCGGCTCTGTGTCTTCGCGGTAGACGCCGCGGCATTCTCTACTATGTCCCTTATCGCAACGATGCCTACCGGGCGCGAACCCTTGGTCACCACCAGCGACGATACCTTGTTCTCAAGCATCTTCCTCGCAGCCTCTTCAGCCGGCCTTCCGGAGTCTATCGTATACACTGAGGTGCGCATTATGCTGTCTACGGATACGTTCGACGGCGAGAAGACGTAGTTCTTCTTCTCCGGCAGCCTCTCCTGAGGCTTGGAGAACCTGTCCGATATGTCCCGCTGCGATATCAGGCCCGCTACGGCTCCGCTCCCGTTTACGACCACCACCCTGGCTATCCTGTTCTTCTCCATCGCGCCGGTGGCCTGCGACACGTTAGAGCCGCTGCCCACAGTCACTACCGGAGACGACATTATGTCCACGACCTTCGCCTTGGAGAGCATGTGCATCGAGACTATCATGCTCACCACGACATCGCGCTTCACCATGCCAGTTATCCTCTTGCCATCCTGGTAGGGCAGCGCCTTCGCTGAGAAGTCGTGGAAGTAACCTATCAGCCTGCCGAGCGACGTCTCAGAGTCTAGTATCGGGAGCTTGGCGGCAAACTTGCCCACCGGGAACCTCTTTGAGAAGTTAAGCGACTTCAGCGTTCCCTTCCTGAAGAGCGAGCGGTCGTCCACCATGCCGTAGTACTCCCTGTTGCGGAGCACCACCACCGCGCCCTGCTTGCTTACCTTGTCCAGCACTTCCGTGACCGGTGTCTTATAGTCATAAAATACGGTCTTTGTCACGAACTCCTTCGGCAGAGATTCAAATAGCGCCTGCATAACCTTCTCCCTTTAAAATATTCATCTAATAAGGATTAAATAGACATTCGCCAGGATGGCAGATCGGCTATGCGGCCGCCTGCAGAGCGGCAAAGGAGGGTTCGACTCCCTCTCCTGGCTCTGCTACTCTAACCGCATAGCTTCGCTCCCGCCCCGTTTGATGCCCAAGCTTCTCCTAGTAAGCGAACATCGCTCCTATGAACGTG
>JAMCYP010000001.1 GCA_023476545.1 Candidatus Martarchaeota archaeon
GAAGAGCTACATTTTGACCTCTAACTCTATCATGAACAGCATAGTTGCAACAGACAGTTTCACCTTAGTACTGTGGATTTATTTCAAAGGTCAAAGTGTTTCAGGGAACTGGAATGGAGCGATAAGCGGTATGAGTTCCCTATCTTCAACAGGCATTGGATTTGTAGCCGCGATGGGCGGCGGCACAAACACCCCGCCAAAACTGTTCGTCAGTGGTACGAATACCATAACAGCGCCATCAACAATCCCAGAAAATACTTGGGAGATGCTTACCGCTAGTTACAATGGCAGCACTGGTAGCGCAATCATTTACCTTAATTCCCAACAATTAGTGTCTGGTACATTATCTGCAAATATCGATTTGCATCCGAGTACAACCAACATAGAAATAGGAGACGATGCATGGAGTAGTGGCACTGATTCACTGAATGGGATGCTTGCAAATATTCAAATCTACAATACCTCCCTCTCCGGCCCGGCGGTCAACGCCCTTTATGACGAGGGCATCGGCGGCGCGCCCATAAAGCTCCAGAACCTTGTGGGCTGGTGGCCGCTCAACGGCAACGCCAATGACTACAGCGGTAATAACAACAACGGCGTGCCCAGCGGCGTAACATATACGAACCAGTGGACCTCGGGCTACACAACGCCTTGATTATACCGGCTGAAGCTCTCAGAATCTCGGCTTGATGGGCAAAGTTATAAGAATCAAGAGAGACGTAACAGAATGTGTTAGAATGAACGGCGCGGCTCAGATTCAGATAGTCAAAAAGCTCGATAAGATAGAGCGCCAGATAGAGGAGATGATGAAGGTGGTCGAGGGGCTGGAGCTGGAAACCAGCTATCCGCCTGAGAGCAGGATAAGGAAGAGCTACGCCAAGAAGCTTGCCAAAATTGATAGGGAGATGAAGGCCGGCAAATATCACACTTATAAGAGCGTCGAGGAGTTTGAAAGGGCCGTAAGCAGAGCCAGCTAGTTGTTTCCATGGGCTATCTGATAAGGCCGGTTGAGAGCCTTGAAAAGAAGCTGGGCAAGCTGGCCAGGAAGGACCATGTCATCTATAGCCGGCTGATGAAGAAGATAGCTGAGATTGCAGAGAGTCCTGACGCTTACAAGCCGCTCAGAAACGTGTTGAAAGGCAATTACCGCGTGCATGTCGGGCATTTTGTGCTGATTTTTGAGATAGATGACAGGCAGCACCTTATCAAACTCAAGGATTTTGAGCACCACGATAAGGTCTATTTCTGAACCCGCTTTGGAAGGCGAAATCTATTTCGCCGTAAAGCTGCTCGCAGTCTTTCGCTACGTAGTACATCGCGGTTTCTGGCTTCGCGTGCCTAGCAATGGGGCTGAGCCAAAGAAAGTAATAAGTTCCTTTCTTTATAGGTTAGCGTGAGCCGCATGCCAGATAACGCACACACGCGCACAACGAATTCTTTGAGAAAGCGTAACGCCTCCCTTATCCTCCACAAGAAGTCGCAGTCGGCAATGGAGTACCTGATGACGTACGGTTGGGCGATACTCATAATAGCAGTTGTCCTTGGTGCGCTATTCCAGCTCGGGGTATTCAACGCGGGCACATTCGCGCCAAAGGCGCCGCCTGGCGCGTGCCAGGTCTACAGGCCGAACGGCCCTGGAACGACTTCATTCATCAACCTTGAAGGAGTATGCAGCGGCGAGCTGCCGCAGTACGTTACAAATTTCAATCTAAACTTTCCAACTCAGGCGACCAATTACATAAGCCTTGGTACAGGACTGAACAAATATGAAACAGGAACCAACCCTATCAGCTTTGCTGTGTGGTACGACCTTCCGTTTTATTCTACAGCTGCGGCTACGGCTAACATCTGGGGAGACAGACTGAACGGAGGGTCGGGGCAGGATGGATATGGTCTTGAGGTCGTAGCTGGGGATCGAAATTCTCAATTTGGTAATCCGATAGGCAGTGTAAGCATAGAACGAGATTTTAATTCAGGTTACACCTACATCAACAATGGAAAGGCGCTTAGTCTGGGCTGGCATTTCTTGGTTGTTACTTACGATGGGAGCACACTTTCTTTGTATGTTGATGGCGTATCCACAAGCTCTGCTTCAGCAGGTTCTATTGTTCCATATTCAATAATGGTCATAGGTGCAAGTGGTGAGGGTAGCTCTATAGCAAGTTATGGATATGGAACTGTTGCCAATTTTCAGGTATACAACACCTCCCTCTCTGCCAACGAGATACAGTACCTATATGATGAGGGCATCGGCGGCGCGCCCATAAAGCTCCAGAACCTTGTGGGCTGGTGGCCGCTCAACGGGAACGCCAATGACTACAGCGGTAATAACAACAACGGCGTGCCCAGCGGCGTGACGTATACAAATCAGTGGACAACAGGCTATACGCAGCCGTGAGTTGCACGCTATGAACCCTGCACGATATCGTTGACTCCGGTGATGCTCTCCTTTGCCACTGTCGTGTTATCAAGTACTATGAGGTTGTTGTTTCCGCTGGCCGTGAAGTTGCTTATTCTGCTGTTGACGAACCTGACCATGTTGTACGTGCCGGTTATCGTCAGCACCGCGTTGCTGTTGAACATGGTGACGTTGTTGTAGTTGCCAGCGATCTTCAGCGTGGCGGTGCTGTTGAAGACCGCGAGATTATTCTGCGAACCCGTGGAGGAGACGTTGATGAACACGTTTGAGAGTGTGAAGAGGCCGGCGGTGTTATTCTTCCCGCTGACAGAAACGGTCTTAGTTGATGACGCCAGTGCCATGCACCCTCCGTTGGTGTTTCCGGAGAGCGTGTACTTGCTGCTGTTGTAGTCGCTCGCGTTGAGCGCATAGACTCCCGTGGCGGTCTTGTTCGTGTACGTAACGTTCACCACCGCAGCGCATCCGTTCGCGAGCGTGCCGACAGAGACGCCAAGCATAGAGGCGTCGGGTCCAGAGTAGGCGATCTTCGGCTGGCTTCCTGGCTGAGGGGTCAGCGTAAGAGTGCCAAGATAGAGAGATACTCCGAAGATGTCGAACGTGGCGTTTATCGTATATGGCCCGTTGGACCTTATGTTTGGAGCATAGAGCACCAGGCCAATCTGCGGCTTGGTGAACGTGCCGGTGGGCGCGTTGTACCTGCCCGCATAGCTCTCGTGCACAGCGCTCCCGCAGTCGCCCCCGTTGAATCCGCAGTATCCGACGCTGGCGGTTATGTTGCCGCTGGCAGAGGAAGCGGGCCTGTTGAACGTTCCTAGAGTTGCGTAGCAGACGAAGGTCTGTCCTGGCAGTATCTTGCCAAACGGGCAGAGAGCTGGCGTCGAGACGCCGTTCAGCGCCACGCTCAGCCTCAGGCCGTTTACGGGATACTCGCGCGAGTTGCTGCCAAGAAGGGCGAACACGGTCGAGGTCGAGTTAGAAGCCACGAGTACGTCCGTGCACGATATGCCGAGGTCAAAGCCGCAGCTTCCGCCCTGGATATTCCCCACGCTGGATCCAAGGCCGAGAATCACGTACGCGGCCACCACCATAATCCCCAGAGCCATGGCGAACGCTAGCAAGTATTCCAGCGACGCCTGGGCCCTGAAGGCCCCTGACGTTTTAACCCACCCCACACCTTACTGAAATGCCCCAATAGTGCTTATGCGTTTCCACCTATTTAAAGATTGATATAAGTCGGGGAAACGCGCGCCGCTCTGTCCTGATACTAGATTAATAATTGCTTTGCATAATCTAATTTGACCTGATTCCTATGCCATCGAAAACTGAGAGCAAGGCTGCGGACATAGCCGCCAGGCGCGGGATCTACTTCCAGGCTTTCGGCATATACGACGGCGTCGCGGGCTTCTACGACTACGGACCCATAGGCGTCAGGATAAAGCGCAAGTTCGAGAACGCATGGAGGGACATGTTCGTAAACAGGACAGGCGCCCTTGAGATAGAGAGCACAAACATAGTGCCTGAGCCCGTGCTGCGGGCGAGCGGCCACCTGGCCGAGTTCACCGATCCGATAACAGCTTGCGACAGCTGCAGGACCCCTTTCAGGGCTGACAAGCTGCTGGAAGAGTACTATGAGAAGAAGGGCAGCAAGGCCGAGGCGTCGGCGGTAAAGAAGATGAGCCTAGAACAGATGGGGAAGAAGCTGGAGGAGCACGCGATAAGATGCGAGAGGTGCGGGGGACGCCTGGGAAAGGTGGAGAGATTCAACATGACATTCAAGACGCAGGTCGGGCCGACCGCGGGGGGCAGCGCCGCGTACCTCAGGCCCGAGACCGCCCAGAGCATCTTCGTAGACTTCATACACCTGTACAAGACCTACGGGCTGAAACTGCCTGCCGGAATCGCGCAGGTAGGGCGGGCATACAGGAACGAGATATCGCCGAGGCAGCAGCTGGTCAGGCTCAGGGAGCTGACGCAGATGGACCTTGAGATATTCATGGACCCGGATGAGGAACCGAAAGAAGTACTGGGCGTAGAGGTCTCTGGGATGCTCAAGGAGAAGATAAGCTTCGTTGCCAGGGGCAGCGAGGAGGAGAAGACAGTAAGCATAGGCGAGCTGCTCGAGAGCAAGTCGATACCCAACAGGTACCTCGCGGCCCTAATCTTCCTGCAGGAGAGGCTGATGCAGGAGCTTGGCATTGACAAGAAGACGTACAGGTTCCGCGAGCTTGAGACCGAGGAGCTGCCCCACTACTCGCGCGGCAACGTGGACCTCGAGATGAAGACCTCTTACGGCTACATAGAGCTTGCCGGCACCGCTTACAGGACTGACTGGGATCTATCGCAGCACGGCAAGGAGTCTGGAAAGGAGGTATCCGTGCTCTCGGAAAGCGGCAAGAAGATAGTTCCGCATGTGGTTGAGACCACGGTGGGAGGCGACAGGCCTGTATTCGCGATACTCGACAACAGCGTGGTGGACGATGACGGCAGGGGCTGGACCTGGCTCAGGCTGAGCGAGAAGATAGCTCCCTATCGTTATGGGATATTCCCGCTGCAGAAGGACGAGAAGCTGATAGCGAAGGCGAAGGAGATACATTCGATGCTGATCGACAGGGGCGTAGACTGCTACTACTCCGAGACGGCGAGTATAGGCAAGCGCTACGCGCGAGCCGACGAGATAGGAGTGCCGTACTGCATAACAGTCGACTTCACCACGCTTGAGGATGGCACCGTGACCGTGAGGGACAGGGACACGACCAAGCAGGTAAGGAAGCGGGCTGGAGAGATTTGATGCAGCGCATGCGGGTGGCGGATTTCAGCATAAGGCACACGATCGAGAGCGCGCAGCCGCTCACCTTTTTTGGAGACGCGAAGAGCGACGGCAACGGGGTCGCGTACGCGTGCGGCAGCAGCATGATAGAGGTGGAGCAGAAGGGCGACTCCATTGGATTCAGAGCGTACGGGTCTATGCGGGCTGCGCGCCTGCGAGACGAGGTTCGCGCCAGGTTCGGGCTCGGAGACGACATGCCTGTTATATACAATAATATAGAGACCGACGCGTTCATGAAGAAGGCCATACGCAATTACAGGGGGCTGCGCATAACTCGCAACGACCCCTGGGAGACCGCACTCTGCTTCGTGATCTCGCAGTTCAACAACGTGAAGAGGATACGCGGGATAGTGAAGCGGCTCGTCGCCGCATACGGAGACGCGCACACTATCTCCGCCGGAGGAACGCAGCTGGTTTTCAGGGAGTTCCCGAAGCCGGAGGCGCTGGCGGAGATGAGCGTAGAAGAGCTGATGCGCCACGGTGCAGGCTTCAGGGCCAAGTACATAAGGAAGCTTGCGCAGGAGTGCTGCGGATCTTTTGACCTGGGAAGTATAGGCAGGAAAAGATACGCTGACGCGAAGGACGCGCTCATGCAGCTTGACGGGGTAGGCGACAAGGTGGCTGACTGCACACTTCTCTTCGGGTACGGGAAGCTGGAGGCATTCCCCACTGACACGTGGATAAAGCGCATAGTCGAGCACGTCTACTTCGACGGCAGGAAGCAGAGCATAAGCGACATACACGAGTTTGCGAGCGAGAGATGGGGCAAGTACGCGGGTTATGCCCAGCAGTACCTTTTCTGGGCAGGCCGAAACATGAAGGTTGGCAGGTAGAATGAGAGTAAGAGCCCGCAAATCACAATCTGCGATGGAGTACCTCATGACCTACGGATGGGCGATACTAATCATCGCTGTGGTCCTTGGCGCGCTCTTCCAGCTCGGGGTATTCAACGCGGGCACATTCGCGCCAAAGGCGCCGCCTGGCGCGTGCCAGGTCTTCAGGCCTAACGGCCCAACCTCGATTTCCAACATAAACCTAGAGGGAGTATGCAATGGGGAGCTGCCGCAGTATGTTGCTGTCGACAACCTGGGAGGCAGAATTGCCGTCGCTTCCCCGAAAGGGTTTTTAGCCAATGGCGCTTTCAGCGTCGTTGCCTGGGTGAACCCAAACAGCTACGGTTCTGCGGGCGGAGCAGAAATGGTCTTTGGTTTCGGCTCGTCATCGAGTTTTGCATGCGGAGGTTCTGGAAATGGAGCTGATTTCTTCATCAGGGGCCCGTCCTCCGACGACCTAGAATCGGACTGCATCGGCGGGACTGGATTTGTCCCGGCGCTTAACACATGGAGCTTCGTTGCTTATACCTACAGCGCTTCCGCCAACGTCGTCAATATCACCCTGAACTCGCAGACCTACCACATAACAGGCGCTACGCTAAATTACGCCGTGCCGCCGCAGGTCTTCAACATAGGCGCGCGCAGCGATGGGGGCTTCCTGTGGTCTGGAGAACTTGCCGATGTGCAGGTTTACAACACGTCATTATCGGCCAACGAAATCCAGTACCTCTACACCGAGGGCGTAGGGGGAGCGCCCATAAGGCTGCAGAACCTCATAGGCTGGTGGCCGCTCAACGGCAACGCGAACGACTACAGCGGGAACAACAATAATGGCGTCCCCAGCGGCGTAACCTACACAAACCAATGGACAGGCAGCTACACAGCGCCGTGAGTGGTCAGATGGAGGAGAGCAAGGAAAAGGTTGAAAAGTGCCCAAGGTGCAATGGTAAGATGACAGAGGTGCGGACGTGCCACCTGCGCTGCGGAATGTGCGGCGCGGAGTACGACTGCAGTGACAAGGGTCTTTTGTGGTGATAGCTTGAAGCAGATGCCAGACATGACGAGGATTGAGAGGCGGCTCTCCAATATGCAGGAGCGTAAGGACCGCGTGCTCTACATCTCAAGGGACGTGATAAGGCTTGCGGGCCGCGGGATAACGCTGATGCACGCGAAGCAGATGGGCAAGGCAAGAACATGCCTGGGCCAGCTCGACAGGTTGGCCAAGAAGCTCAGGGCGAGCGAGAGCGGCTTCGAGTACTTCGCCATACCAGCTCATCAGGAGTATGTTGAGGCCAAGGCCTTCTACACCGTGCTGAAGGAGCACAGGCTCGCATCAGCGAAGGAGCTCGGGGTGGGAGAGGTGGCTTACCTTCTAGGCATGCTCGACCTCACAGGCGAGCTGAAGCGCGAGGCGATAGAGGCCATACGCGACGGCGAGCTCGAGGCCGCAGAATCCTACTACGGCCTGATGAGGAGCATATACGACTCCACGCGCTCGATGCGCTTCGCAAACTCGCTCGTTCCTGAGTTCAGAAGGAAGCAGGACACCGCAAGGATACAGGTTGAGAGCACCGCAAGCGAGCTGCTCGGCGCGAAGGGAAGGATGGGTATATAGTTAAAATACTTACTATGGTAACTATCTACGAATAATTTAAAGGCGAAGACATGGGAAACAATAGAAGGTTTGTGAAAGCGCAGAGCGCCATGGAGTACCTCATGACCTACGGATGGGCAATACTCATCATAGCGGTCGTACTTGGTGCGCTGTTCTCTCTGGGAGTGTTCAGCAGCGGCACGCTTCTGGGCACATCGTGCATACCGGCTCCGGGATATCTCTGCAGCAGCCCGTCGATTGGAACGTCAGGAAACCTGTCGCTTAGCTCTTTCGGACAGAGCACAGGCTCAACGATATACAACATCGGGATAGGATGCGCTGCGACTTCATCCAGCACGGGACTTCCTGGAAACTCGCTGGCTCTGGTCTACATTGCAGCTAACGGAGCGGCAACTGCCACTGCAGCCAACGGGCCCGCAACTGGCGCGCTCACCCTGACAAGCGGTCAGACAGTAGCTCTCAGCGGGCTGAAGTGCTTCGGCACAACGGCCGCGGCGCTGACAAGCGGCCAGGCGATCGGCACATCGTTCGCAGGATCGCTCTGGATGAACTACACGCTCTCGAGCGGGGATCCCGGAAGCGGCAACCCTATGCTGACCGCAAAGATAGCGACACTGACGGCGAAGGTATCTTAGAATTAGCTTTTGGCCGCGGTTTTCCGCGGCTTGTTTTTTAGGACTTAGCCGCAGGCATCTTCAGCTCTGAGATGATCTTGAGGGCCTCCATCAGCTCGTTGGCGCTGAGCAGCGGCTTGCGCAGCCTCTCGATGTCGTCTATGGCTATCCTTGGGCACGCGGTGTTCACGAAGGCGTCAAACTCGAGCATGTTGTTCAGCGAGTCGAAGTCGAGCGTATTCGAGACCAGCACCGCAGCGTTAAGGCCCTCGGCCTCTATCCTCTTCTTCAGTATCTTGGCCAGAGCCATGTTGTATTGGCCGTTCTTCGTGCTCACCATTATGCCGAAGTTCCTGGCGTTGACCGATGCGAGTATCTTGCCCCTGCTCCTCTTCCTGTAGGTCTCGCGCATCTCGTCCATGCGCCACGTCCTGTTCTGGAACGGGTCCGCTATCAGGAATGGCTTTGTGGTCTGCAGCAGCGCGCCCAGCGGGTGGAAGATGCCGCCGCCGAAGTAGACGAATGCGTCTACGCTCCTGTCTATGACCATGACGTTGCCGTCGTCGCAGCCCAGTATCTGGCCGTTGACCTTTGCGAAGCCGTTTGGCCTGTTGAGCACCACGCGCTTGCCGTGCTCCTCGTAGAACCTCTTTACCTGCTCAAGCTGGTGCACGTGCTGGATCGTGGTCAGCAGGCAGATGCTCTCCATGCCTTTGAGCTGCTCCAGCGATGATGGCAGAACCTCAAGCGAGGCGTCTATCGTGTAGGGCACGTACTCTACGTTGAAGTCCACGTGGTGGAACTCAGCGTGCCCGAAGTGCACGAGCTTCTCTGCGCCGACGTGCTTGGCCTCGTCTATGGCGAGGTCGCACGCGCCGTACGTCGGCGAGGCCGATATTATGACCTCGTTTCCCTCGGCCTCCAGCTCCTTGGCGTGCTTCAGCGCCTCTTGTTTCAGTCCCTCGGGGAACTGCAGAAGTATCCTCATGTATTCATCTAGGATGAGCGGATATCTGTCGTTTCAGGAATATATAAATGTTGATGCGAACAATGGCTAAATGATGATCATGTCAAGCAACGATACACAGAAGGTCGTGCTTGTTGACGAGAACGACAGGGAGATAGGACAGGAGGACAAGCTTGCTGCGCACCAGAACGGCGCCAAGCTGCACAGGGCGCTTTCGGTGCTCGTGTTCAACAGCAAGGGAGAGACGATGCTGCAGCGCAGGGCGCTGACCAAGTACCATACGCAGGGCCGATGGTCCAACACCTGCTGCTCCCACCCATTCCCGAACGAGAGCCTGATAGACGCAGCTCACAGGAGGCTGAAGGAGGAGATGGGCTTCGACTGCGAGCTGAGCGAGGCGTTCTCGTTCATCTACAAGGCTGAGGTGGGCAACGGGCTCACCGAGCACGAGTTGGACCACGTCTTCTTCGGAACCTACGATGGCAAGCCCACGCTCAATCCCGAGGAGGCGATGGACTACAAGTGGATGAGCCTAGGGCAGCTGAAGGAGGAGTTTGCGAAGAGCCCCGATAACTACACTCCATGGTTCCCTCTGATGATCGACAGGGTTATTGAGAAGAGGAAGAGCGCCTAGACTAGTTTGCAGGCTGCTGCTTCTGCAGGTCCGACAGGTTTATCGAGTATGTGCCGGATAGCTTGTCCGATGCCCTTCTGAGCGCCTCCCTCGCTACGTCCTTGTTTCCCGGGTGCGTCTTCAGCTCGAAGACAGTCTGGCCCTCGAAGACCCTCGCTGCTACCGCAGCGGGCTTGCCGAAAGAGAGAGTCATTCCCTGAGAGACTCGGTCTGCTCCTGCGCCGGTGGCGAACTTCTTCTCGCGCACCACGTTGTGCGGGAACGGGACTATCCTGAGATAGTACTCACCAGGTATCTCGCGCTCCAGATACATGTTTGCCGCCAGCCTCGCGGAGTTGATCGCATTGGACCTGAGCTGCACGTTTTGCCTGGCCTTCAGCGTTATGCCAAGCCCGTAGCCGGGCTTGTTGACTCCCATGTTGAACACTAGCAGGCTTGTCCTCGGCAGCGCCTTGATGTAGTTCTTCTTCGGCTTCTTTACAGAGTATCGGGCCCACGCCTGGCTATTGATCTTGCGTACCGTCCTGCCTGGTCTAAGCTTCATGCTAGCTCACCTAAATAAGCATAGAGATGTTGTCTTGAAAGCTATTTATGGGTTTCTGCAGCCCTACTTCTTGGCCGAGTCAAATCTCTTTGCTACGTCATCCCAGTTGACTATGTGCCACCAGTTGTCTATGTACTTGGCACGGTCAGGGCCGACGTCTATGTAGTATGCGTGCTCCCATACGTCGAGTCCGAGTATGGGGATCTTGCCCTGCGTAACCGGCGAGTCCTGGTTTGGCGTGCTCGTCAGCGCCAGCTTCCCGTTGTCCAGCACCAGCCACTCCCATCCTGATCCGAAGATCTTCTTCGCAGAATCGCTGAACTGCTGCTTGAACGCATCAACGCTTCCGAACGCCTCTGTTATGGCGTCAGCGACTGCGCCGCTCGGCGCCTGGTCCTTCTTCGGGGTCATCATCAGCCAGAAGAGGGAGTGGTTGTAGAATCCGCCTCCGTGGTTCCTCAGCGCGTTCTTTATGTCGTCAGGCGCTGTGCTGTACGTCTTGAGTATCTCCTCTATGCTCTTGCTGCCCGCCCAGTCCGGATGCTTCTCCAAAGCCGCGTTCAGGTTGTTCGTGTAGCCGACGTGGTGCTTGTCGTGATGCAGCTGCATTATCTTCTCAGATATGTACGGTTCCAGCGCGTTGTACGCATATGGCAGAGCTGGTACTTCGAATTTCGTTATTTTATCACCAAGTTATGATGGAGTGCCAAAAGTATTTAACACTTAGGCAGGAAAGCGCGTACGCAAGCCCGCGGCTTACAGAAAACTTAAATAAGATGATGCGAATAATAGTATTAGCTCGCTGGCGGTGGGATTTGAACCCACAAGAGTCTTGCGACTTTACGCGTGTGAGGCGTTTCCGGTAACCCGGTTACGGACTACGCCAGCTTTGAGCTACTTTTTCTCTTTTTAGATACCCGAGAGTGGAAACGGTACCCATAAACATGGCACGCAAGGTTTAAATATTTACTTAAGTAAATAATATTTACTTAAGTAGATGAATAGATATGAAAGAATATGGAGTTCTACACCAGATAATCGTCCTGGCGAGAAGATACGCCAAGGTCGTTTGGATCCTGCTACTGCTCTTCTCCGGAAAGGCATACGCAAGCTACTTCTCTCTTGACGTGGTCGCGACGCTGACAGGAATCCAGAACCTTCTTGCCCACCTCGGCCCCGTGCTCAGCGCCGTGCTCTTCATAGTGGCTGGCATCTTCTACGCAATCGGGCAGCTCTTCCCGGCAACAAAGAGGGCGAGCCTGCACGCGACCGCCATAGACATACTGATAGGCGCGGTCATTGTGGCGGTCCTGTCCGTGGCCTCCAACGGGCTCGCTCTGGCTTCGACCCATCTCCTGTCAAATATAACCAACGCATCGGTGTAGCCTAATGCAGATAGCGCCGTTCGGAGCATATGGCCTTAGCATATCGGTACTGCTCGTGAGCATCATGCTCACCGTAGGAGGCGTATCGCTGGGGCTGGGCTACGCGCTGAATGAGAAGAGGTTCAAGGAGTTCGGCAGGAATGAGATCTTCCAATCGTTGGTCAACGGCGCACTGGTCGGCGGTTTACTGGTAATGTTCACTAGCGGGGGCCTCGTGGGCATGCTCGTGAACTCGGTAACGCTGGCAAACGGGACAAGCGCGAACTGCGCCCCTTTCCTGCAGTACAATGCCGCCATATGCTTCGCGTACAACTATCTGGCCGGGCCTGCGCCGTACAGCTACATGGGCAGCTACCACTCCTCAGTACTCAGCTCTGTCACAACCGTGATTACCGGGCTCATACCCCTCTATGCTGTGCTTGGCATATTCAGAACATTTCTCAGCCCGGTACTCTCGCAGATACAGAGCGCTGTGCAGGTCCTTGGCGCCGCGGCTGTGAGCGTGACGGTCCAGGCTTCGGTGCTGATGTTCATAGCTGTGAGCGCGCTCTCCGTGCTGCTGCCTCTGGGACTCATACTCCGCTCGTTTTATCCCTCAAGGAAGACTGGTGGCTTCCTCATAGCGCTGACCATAGGCCTCTACCTAGTGCTGCCGCTCTCGTACCTGATGAACGCGACGATAGCTGCCCAGTACTCGCTCGTATCAGGACAGGCGTCGCTCTTCACGCTGTCGCAGAGCTTTAACGGGATAGGCAGCAGCATACTCACATACGCGAACGCGGGTGCCAACACCACCGGAATAGTCTCTGCGCTCTATAGCGTGGGCGGCGGGATAGCGGCGCAGCTGTCAGACCTGATCAGCTACCTATTCAACGCTATCGCCTACTTCATAGTGTGCACCTTCTTGCTGCCGGCGTTCAGCCTCATGCTTACTGCAATCTCAGTCAGGGAGCTCTCGGAGCTTCTCGGTGCGGGTGGTTTCTTCGGAAAGCTGAGCATGTTGTGAGCATATGCTTGAGTTCGATTCAGCAAACAGTGCGTACTCCTATGCGTTCTACGCCAGCGCAATGGTCGTCTTCGCCACTGGCGTGCTGTTTTGGAACCCGTATCTGGTGGCGCTTTCCGCAGCGCTGCTTCTCGCGTCCTCGGTCTATATGCATTCGGGCCACATGATGAACAGCTTCCTGCTAAGAAGGGGAAGCGTGATAGAGATATGCAACGGCTACAGGCTTAGCGAGATACCAGAAGCAGCAGTAAAGTCGGTTGGCGGGAGGCACTTCGCCGTGTCCTGCATGACACTGAATCCCACTGGCGATGATCGCAATGGAGAGCGCTTGGAGTCGCTCATTTACAACACCGATTTTCCTTTCGAGTTCAGCGTGGGCTTGAGGAAGCTGGACAACTCCAAGGTGCTGGACTCGCTGGAGGAGAAGCGCAGGCTCAAGGAGATAGAGATCGCAAGGAGCGACACCAGGAAGTACGACAGGGTGACCCAGCTGAGGCGGGAGCGCGGCACGCTAGAGAGCGAGATACGTGGCATAAGAAGCGAGCTGCTACTCTCCCGCGCCTTCAGGCTGAGGACCTTCGCTGAGTCCGCCAGCGCCTTCGGCGCGGCCAGGGAAGCGGCAGCCAACGCAGACAGGCTTGCCAGCTCGTTCTCCGCCACCATGGGCTTCGAGTGCGAGAAGCTTAGCGGAGAACCGCTCCTTGAGGAGCTTGAGGCAGACAGAGGTGTGGCATGAAAAGACGCATGGTGTCAGGCATAGAGTTCGTTTCGGATCTAATCAGGCTGCCCGAAGCTCATGTACAAGAGAAAGCGCGCATGCTTGAGGGGGCGAGGGATGGGCTGTTCGTGGGTATGTCGCACCGCGTGCCATACTTCCTGGATATCGGAGCGGCGATAAACCCGCACGTCTTCATCTGCGGCATAACAGGAAGCGGAAAGACCTACCTTATGAGGAATTTGGCGCTGAAGCTGGACAAGATATGCGGAGCCAAGGTAGTGCTGCTGGACTTCACCGGCGAGTATGAGGAGTTTGCGAGGCTCATGGGCACAAACCCTATCGGGCACGATGGATTCGAAGAGGGGCTGGACGGCGAATCTGGCACCTTGTACGTGAACCTGAAGACGGCCGGAGACGAGATGCAGCGGGTTAGGCTGGCGGGTATGCTTCTTGCGACCATTCTCAAGCGGATGAGATTGGCAGATTGCGCACATAAGACCTTCGTCGTGCTTGACGAATCATGGAAGCTGCTGAAAGAGGACAGGTCGCTCAACACGTTGCTGCGGGAAGGGAGAAAGTACGGATATGGGCTTGTGTTCTCATCCCAGCTCGTCGAGGATGTGGACCTGGCCATGCTCTCTAACGCGGCCACGCTCTTCATCTTCAGGCTGCAGAACAGGAAAGGCCTGGAGAGGCTTGCCGGGAACTATAAGCTCGCGGAGAGGCATCTGCAAGCGATACAGAAACTGGGGGTCGGCAGCTGTGTCGTGATCCAGACTGAGAAGTCAGGAAGACGCAGCTTCTGCATTGTCGATAGGACGCACGGGGTAGAAGTTGAAGATGAGGTTCTGCTTTATTGTGGTGAAGGTATGCGGCTTGAGATTGAGAGAAAGAGGTTGGAAGACGCGCTCTGCGCAGCGTGCGGAAGGGAGGCGGCGTGGGAGGCCCTGCGCGAGTGCGGACAGGAAGGCAGGATAGAACTGCCAAGGCTCGTGGAGTCGCTCATACGGAGATGCAGAAACCGGGCTGATGTGCTTTCTGCACTGAGGGAACTTGGCATAGCTGAGGGCGCAATAGCAGATTCGTTTGCGCTGGCCGTGCGATCGATAGAGGGTGGATGATCTGAGGTTCAATGCAGGAAAAGCAAGACAAAGGTACCTTTTCAGCGTCATCAGCGTAGAGCTCACAAGCCACCCGGATATCTCAGCGGTGAGGGACAGGCTCGGATTTTATCCGCAGCTTCGCCTGGAGAGAAGCGGGACTGCGCTGCTTTATACAATAGACCAGGACAGGGGCGGGGATCACTTTTACACGCTGGAAGTGACTGGAAGTCGCATCTCGCTCACCATATACTCCGCGCGTACTCCCGTATTCTTCATCCAGGAGGCGGTCTTGAGGATGCTCGGGATGGTCCAGACGCTATCAGGCATATGCGAGATCCGGCTTGAATCGCTCTACCCTTACCTGATCGCGGCGCTCGCGCAGCAGGAGATATATTCGATGTTGCCTAAACAGGAAACCAGGGCGAGCCTGTCATCAGACATAGTTCTCTCCAGGAGGCTGATACGCCTGATGAACGAGAATTCGGAGATGAGGGACGAGCGAAAGAAGCTCGATGAATCGTTCAATAGAGCCATCATCAGGTGGGCCGCGCTGGAAGCCTACAGGAAATGCACTGTTGCAGGCATCGCATCCAGGTTTGGCATTGAAGAGAAGCGGGTGATTGATGCGCTGGATGGGGCGGAGCGTGAAGGATATAGGGTGGCGCACTCCGGAAGGGATACTTTCACGCTGGTGAGACTCTGACAGGCGCGGCGTTCACTTACCTTGCACAGCTCTTTCCGATAGCGATAGGTGTGGTGTTCCTTGCCGGGATACGTTTGTTAGCAGTAGGCAACGACAGGGTGGTGGTAGAGTGGGACGATGGAGAAGCGCATATGCGTCGGTGGAACGATGGTGGAGGCGCAGATGGCTCCTACGCTTCAGGCATTGAGGAACTCATGCGCGATTCTGTGGTATGCAGGAGACTAGACGATGCCTTGACGATTTCGGGAATTGGAGAAGGAAGAAGAAGTCCGGAGATAAGCGCCGTACGCGCTTTCAGGAAGCTTAACATGGTAGACATAAGCAAGCTTCAGTCGCTTTTGAGAGCAGGAAAGAGAGGAAGCAATGGCAGACTAACCGTGATAATCTCTGAAAAGAACGAGCTGCTCAGGCACATCTTGAGTTTCAGGGGATGCTCAGGTTTTTTGCTCCAATACCTGGCAGCTTGCGAACTCGACGTCGAGGTAGTATAGAGTGGGATTGATTCAGGTTCTTGATATCTGGGTGCTGAAGGCGAGCGCTCTTGTGGCAAGCGTGTATGTGTCGGTGATAATGGTCAATGCACTTATAGGAAAACGGTCCGGCACGGCAGACAACCAGGCCCTGGGTTTCTTCATACTCTTCCTGATATCGCTGTTGATCCACCTGGTGATGGTATGAACAACATACAGAGGATATACAAGCGCAGCCTTGCGGAGAGAGGGCACGCGCCAGCGGTAGTTTTGGCTGCAAGCCTTGCTACGACGCTCATGGTTGCTGCTTCGCTCTTTGGATTGGCAGACGGTTGGCCGTGGATAGCTGCGGTCTCGATCGTGGGAGGTTTAATCTACTGGCGGCTCTGCTTCCCGTACGAGAAAATTGAAGGGACCGCGAAGTTGTCAACGCTGCTCTTCCTCAACCTGTTCATACTGGTTGCTGTGTTTATTGTGCTGTGACCCAAGAACGCTGTCAAAGCTGCAGTGAAGGAAAAGCGGATCTTATTGCCGTCTCCTCTTCCGCAGAGAGACCGTGCATGACGACTCTCTTTACATGCAGGTTGTTCACCGTGAGCTCTATGTCTGCCAGCGCCTCGTTGGCATTCAGAAGCTGTATCACATAGGTACCAAACTGTCTAAGCCCCAACCTGGAGATGATTTCAGGGACTGATGCGACAGAAGGCTTGGTTACGAGAAGCGCAAATTCTGCGTGGTCTATCTCTGGCACGCTTATCTTGCCGGTGTCTATCAGCTCAACCTTCACTGAGATGTTTCTGCCCACCGCCTCCTGCACTCGTCCCAAAGCCTCCTTCTGAATCTGTGGATTGATATCGAACTCAAGCTCGCCCCGATTGGCCCATTTTCTTGAGTCGAACCTGCTTAGCAGCGATCTCCTTGTCAGTTCTCCATAGCCACCAGAGTTGCCCGCTCTCGCATCCTCAACCGCGCCCATCGCGCCGCAGTCGGTATGCAGATACGCAACTATCTCTTTCACTCCCTTGTCCTCTAGGGCAAGGCCGACCAGCGTCTCCCTCATCGCCTCAACGTTGCAGCCCGCGTTGCTCACGTGTATGCCTTTTGCCACTGAGTCAATCTTATTGGGCAACCTGCGATCCATACAGGTAGCTATTATCTTATCTGCCATAGGTCATCGCTCAGAATACGATAGACTGCAGTCTATACCCATTATTATACGTTACTGCGAAAGAGTGGGCCCGGAGAGATTTGAACTCTCGACCTCCCGATTATCAGTCGGGCGCTCCAACCAGGCTAAGCTACGGACCCATGCGTATCTCTCTATCGCCGAGATTATAAGTGTTTTCCTATCTCCACAGGAGGTTGTACGATGCGCACTCGGCATCGAGCAGTTTCTGGCTAGCGCTCTGGTTTGTCGCGTAGCCGGAAGGGAGGTTGTATAGCCACGAGTAGAGCGCATCGTAGCTGCCGCAGCTTGTAGCGTTGTGCGGAAGGTCGTTGCTCGGGATTATGAGATACGCGCCCACGACCACCGAGGTGGCGTTCGGAAGCTGCAGCCAGACGTTGCTGTTGTATACGAGGAACTCGGTGGAGTTAGACATCAGGTCGAGCACGTGCTCCTCCGCGCCCCTGTTGTTGAAGAAGCTCATCTCTCCGAGGAGCTGGTTCTTTGCCTTGAGATCATTGAAGAAAGTCGCATTAGGCTCGCTGAGGAAGAGAAGCATAGGATTCGTCTCGTTTATCGTGGAGTTGCTTAGAGTCAAGAAGAGGCTTGTGCCGTTCTGCGACGCAATCGAGATGCTGCTGAAATTCTTACCAGATAACAAGGACTGCACCGCGCTCGCAATCTGCGGATTGCTGTAGTTGAACTGCACACCAGACCCTAGGGTCAGTGGAGATAGGGCCAGGGCTGTGGAGTAGTTGAGGGTTAGCAGCAGATACACTACGGGAAAAACTATCGCCGCTGCTATACGTATCGGTTCTGCCTCTCTTGACGTGTGCCTCCTTGCCCGGCGCTGCGTTTTTTTGAAATGCAGCCCGAAGAACCCGGCAGTCAGTATGAGTGCGGCTATGCAGACGTAGAAGAGGATTACGCCGATGAATTCATGGATGAACAACGCAGTAGCATTGGGCCCGTAGGCAAGCCAGACAGACGAGATGCCGAGCATGCGCGCTATGTTCAGCACAAACAGCAGAGCGACTCCGCTGGCCACCCAGAGAACCTTCTTCTTTGTCTTGCCATCGTAGAAGTACGCTACCGGGATGAGGAAGAGGGCTAGCGAGATGAATATGCCGATGCTGACGCACGCCTGCCCTATGCCTATCGAGTAGCCGTTTGCGCTTATCGTTATGGGCGCCGAATACCGTACTCCCTGCACCAGCGGCTTGATCAGCGAGTACACTATCTGGGAGTTGACCTGCGTGAAGACGTTGAACTGCGCAAGCAGCGGGTACAGGACAAGCGGAGACGCGAGCAGCGAGTATATCAGCGCGCCGCGGAAGCGCGCCACCTGCTCGGTGCCGAAGAGCAGAGAGATAAGAGCTACGAGGGCGAGGGGCATGAGGAGCATGTCCACCCTGAAGCTGACGAAGAAGACTGTGAAGTACAGTCTGGCAGCCACGGTCAGCAGGATGAAGATTGCAAACGCCGAGACGCCGAGCAGCAGATCCCTTCTCGATAATGCGGGCTCCTTGACGTTTTTCAGGGAGAAGAGGAGGAATAGGGGCAGCATTAGCGTAGGCACTATCACGTACGTCGAGGGGTCTGCGTCGCTCACCGTGGCTGGCGTTATGTAGAGTGATGTCGCGAGCAGAAGCACTGTAGCGGCAACCAGGATCACTGCCGCTATGTTCCGATTGTAGCGCATTTGATCATTAAGCGTTGTCCTCAGCCGATATAGACTTCATCATTACTCAGCAGTTACTCTGTTCTTCACAGGACCTGCTTATAAGGAAATCAGCATTATATAAGCTTATTGCGAAGTTGGAGCATGGAGCGCGCTAAATTCAGGTATCTTCCCCACACGGCGGACATCGCCTTCGTGGCATACGGCCGCAGCTTCAAGGAGCTGCTTGAGAACTCGGCGCGGGCGATGCTGGGGCTGATGTTCGATACGCGCAAGATCGGCAGGTCAGGCTCCAGGACTATGACGATACGCGTGACAGAGAGCGCGTCGAGCATGGATGATGCGCTCTGGTTCGTTCTGCAGAGGATAGTGTCCAAGGTTGATGAGAAGGGGGTTGATGCGTTCGGCTTCAAGGTCAACAGCATAGCGAAGAGCAGACAGGGGATAAAGGTGCGTGGCTGCGTCTTCTACAAACGCATGCGGGAGTACTCCGCGCTCCTTGATGTCAAGGGAGTGACGCCGCATGAGCTCAGGGTCAGCAAGACGGCCGGGGGCTACACAGCCAAGGTCCTGGTAGACGTATAGGCGTGGCGCGTTCCGTGAAGAGCGATACCACGCGTGAGCAATCTGGTTTTAAGCCTTCGCTTCTGATGCTAATCAGTGTCAATATGGCAAAGAAGAATTCTATGAAGCAGATAGGCGGAATCCTTACTTTCTTGGGTTCGCTAGTCTACCTGTACGTGTTCTTTACCTGGTACGGCAGCGGTGCTGCGGCAGGTGCATGGCTGTCGGCCGCGGCGTTTTTGGCTCCGATAATAATAGGCGTGGCGCTATTCTTCGCCATAACCCTGTTCTTCTCCGGCATAGGAATAGCGGCTGGGCAGGCGAAGATGAAGGAGGAGATGCTCTGGAAGTTCGTCAGCACAAGCGCGATAGCGTTCGTGATACTGACAGGCGGAACCGGATGGTTCTACTGGAGCGTTCTTGCTCTGCTTCTCACGTTCATAGGAGCGATGTTCGCTTACTAGGAGAAGCTTGGGCATCAAACGGGGCGGGAGCGAAGCTATGCGGTTAGAGTAGCAGAGCCAGGAGAGGGCTAGACGTTCCGAGGTTACCTTTTTGTTAGGCAACCTCATACAACAACCCAACAAGTATTAATACTCAAACCATATTATTCTTTGCCATGCCGAAAACGAACGCAACCCACGTGGGCCAGCTCAAGAATGGTCAGTTCCTTACCAGCGTGCCAGCAGAGATCGCGCGCTGGAAACATATAGGCAAAGGCACGCTGCTGAAGTGGTCTGATGCTGGTCAGAATAGGATACTTATAGAAATCGTTTGATGCACCAAACAACCAAACTTCTAGGAAAATTATTTTCGAGTTTTGGCAGGATCGTACCGAATCCTATTCCGAGTTTCCGCTAGTTCGGAGAGTGCCGAGACGGGCAATTCAGGCCGACAATTTCTTAGAAATGCCTTGTGACACCCTATTGGGGCTGGGCTCGGAAAATCGGAGCCGAAGTCGGAATCTCAATAGGAACTCGGACATCACCTCACGCGGTCTTGGTCGCGTTCGTTGTAGCGTTAAGGACGTTCGCAGCCAGGCCCTTCAAAGTGTTGGTTGGCAGCGTGCAGTTCAGGCCCTTGAGTTGTGCGCTCAGGGCTGGAAGCGCGAGATAGTTGGCCAGTGTCACACCCAGCAGAAAAGCTACCGCAAATATGAGCAGCAACGTACTTGATGTTATTTCCATATGTTTCACCTATACATCGATTCGGGGACGAGATCATCCTTGACCCTGAGTTTCTTGAAGAACACGGCGTCGATGCCTGCTAAGGACGTGACAAACTCTCCGGTCTCGCTCTTTATCGCTACGAAGTCGTCGTCGAAGGCCACAAAGCTTCCTTTCACCACGACAGGATCATCAGCGAGCGTGCTCAACCTGAAATACGCCGGTTTTCTCAGACGCTTTAACTTTCTCAGGATCAAGTTCCTTGTTTTCTTCACATCACTCACCTTCGAGCACCTCACCGAGCTCGACGAGCTCGTGCACATTCAGCAAAAAGCGTTGCTTGCTGCCAGGTGTCTCGAGTAGCAGGAAACGGCCGTCGTGGTTCACCAACCTGGCCCTGAACGACCGGCGGCCGCCAATGCCTTTCACGGCCGCGTGGTGTCGCTGG
>JAMCYP010000004.1 GCA_023476545.1 Candidatus Martarchaeota archaeon
CACGTACTCGAGAGGCTTGCCGCTGAAGCAGAAGGACTTCGAGAAGGCGCGCGACGCATACTTCGACGACATAATAAAGAAGATAGGCAGCATGCCCGTCGATATGGCAGTTGTCGCGGGCCCTGGATTCATGAAGGACGACCTGAAGAAGTACATGGAGATGCGGGGCGTGGACACGGGCAAGAGGATAGCGTACACGCGGGCTAGCGACGCGGAGCGCTCAGGCATACGCGAGGCGATACAGAGCGACACAGTATCGAGGCTGCTGGAGAACGAGAAGGTGAAGAGGGAGTTCGAACTGCTGAACCTCTTCCTTGCGGGGCTCAACGTCGGCGCATCGGTCAGCGGAGCTGGCAGGATACGGGAGGCGCTGAGCCAGTACACGGTGGGGACACTGTTGGTAAACGACTCGGTGCTCAACGACCCAGAGGCGAAGGAGCTGCTAGACACCGCGTACAAGCAGAAGGTAGAGATAGTGGTCTTCAACTCTGACGACGATGCGGGATCTCAGCTGAAGAACTTCCACAACATCGCTGCGATAAGCAAATCGTTCGAGAAGAGGAACGGGTAGAAGAGATCAGTTCGGCAGGCTGCCGAGCGTGAATACCTGGCCGCCGCCAGAACCGCACGGATTGGTCCACCACACCTCAAGGTTGTAGAGACCCTTGCTGAGCGAGAGCGTGTTTGCAGGGAATGTCGTGGCGACCTGGTTACCAGAAAGCTGCCCTGACGTCCATGCTCCTGAGCCGGGGGAGTTCTGCCAGGCAGTGCCGGGCTGCGCCACCCTGTAGAAGACGTTCATGCCGCCTCCCGTCTCTATGGTGAGCGGGGCGCTGGCCGCTGAGCTGATGTAGAGTGTGGTCGACGCGATGGAGAGTATGGAGTTGAAGGGGGAGCTGCACGCGATGTCAGGATTGCTCAGTGTTGAGAGCGAGCTGGGATACGGCAGTGTTTTGTACCCGAGATAGGAGCTGCCGAGCATCGCCCCTTTGCCCGCGAACGCGTAAGCGAGCGTTCCGCTCGTTATGTTGCTGGTCCATCCGCCGTTCTGCATAAGCGTGAAGTTGCTGGGCTGCGTCGGAGACGCGGAGATGGAGCTGAACGGAAGCAGCTGCAGGTTGCTCGGCCCCTGAAGCGCGGCGACGCTGAATACCATGCTCCTTAACACGGACGGCGTCGTGACGAAAGCGCCGCCGTACTGCACCAGTTCGAAGTTGCACGCGGCATACGAGGAGAGCGAGCCAGCCCCGGAGTTGCAGAACGCGGCGTTGAGCTGGTAGAAGCCCTGGACCAGCGACGTCGTGCTAGCAGCGGCGCCTATCTGCGCGGCGCATGTTGACGACTGGCCAGGATATAGGAACGATGGTGTGCATGCCCCAGTGTAGGTGCTGCTCTTCACGGTGACTATGGTGTTTGTCACGTTTATCGGAACGCTCTGCGAGTTGGTCAGCGAGAAGGTGATGAGGGAGTAGTCTGCAGATTGGTTGGTGTATATCTGGACGAAGTTGCACACCGGACCGCCGAGCGCGCTGCACTGCGAAGGTATGATCGTAGACGGCGAGTGGGTGACGAAGATTATGACGCTTATCACAACCCCCATCAGGAGGAAGAGGAAGCTGTATGTTGACAGGAACTCTATCGAGGACTGCGAGCGCATGCGAGCACTTGTCTTACATGCTCGTAACGCCTTTTTATCCCTATCCCGCGCATAAAGCAGAAGTAGGGACCAGCATGCTGGAAAGGACGCAGATGTACATGAGGCCGATAAAGGCGCTGGGCCAGCACTTCCTTGTTAACAAGGCAGTGGCGGAGGTCGAGGCCGAGCACGCGCGCGGAAAGAAGGTCATCGAGCTCGGCCCAGGATACGGAGTGCTCACGCGCGAACTGTGCAGGAAGGCGAAACGCGTCGTAGCTGTGGAGCTGGACAAGAACCTGGCATCGGTGCTGAAGAGCAAGATGAGGGCGAGGAACCTGCGCGTGATCAACAAGGACTTCTTTGAGGCTACAGACGACGAGCTATCGATCAGGGACACGGACATAATGATCTCCAACGTACCATACAAGCTCTCAAGCAGGGTGATAGAGTACCTGCTGGACCACAGGCTGCAGGCGGTGCTCTGCCTGCAGAAGGAGTTCGTGCAGCACATGGCCGCAAGCCCGGGTACCAGGGAGTACTCGAAACTGAGCGTCATGTTCCAGCTCGGGTTCAGCCATACGAAACTCGTCAACGTATCAAAGGGCAGCTTCAGGCCCATACCCAGGGTGGACTCTGTTGTGATATACATCAAGCCAAAAGAGTCTCCGATCGGCGACATCGAGAGGCGAGTGATAAACGCGATGATGCAGCACAAGAAGAAGAGCGTGAGAAACGCGCTGGCTGATTCGTCAGAGCTGATCGGCATGACAGCAGCCGAAGCCAGGGACGCGGCTCAGGATCTGAAGGAGAAGGACAGCAAGGTGTTCAAGCTCTCTCCGGACGAGATACTCGCAGTAGCGGACAGGGTAGGAGCAAAGCTCAAGAGATGACAGGCGGAGATCTCACCGAAACGCGGGCTTCAGTGTTCACTGAAGCGTATAGTAAGGTTCCTGTATCTGCTCGAGGACGAGCGTGTTCTTCACCTTCTTCCTCAGCTCCTCCTCCGCCTTCTTGGCTCCCTCAACTCCAAGGAGCGCGCGGTAGTGCATGGGCACGAAGACCTGCGCGTGCACCACACTGGCTATCTTTATCGCGTCGTTGAGGTCCATAGTGTAGTGCCCGCCTACAGGAAACATGAAGACATCGGCCTTGACGTTCTTCATCTCCTCGGTGGCGTCGGTATCGCCAGGATGGTATACTTTCGTGCCGTTGACATCTATCACATACCCGACCCAGCCGTTGGCCTTCGGATGGAACTCCTTGCTAACGTTGTATGCTGGCACTGTGCTGAAAGGTATGCCCTCAATCTCGTAGCTCTTCCCTGGCTCAACCTCCATGACCTTCCTGCCCTGCAGCTTGCCCGCTGTTTCCTTGGGCGCTACGAACCGCGTCTTGTCGGTGGTTACCTTTGCAAGCGCCTCCTCGTTCATGTGGTCGAAATGCGAGTGCGTTATGAAGACTATGTCTGCCTTTGGGAGCTCACCGCGTATCCTGAAAGGGTCTATGTACACGTTCTTTCCGTTTATCTCAAGCAGGAATCCTGCGTGTTCTATCCATTTGATGAAGTCTGTGTTCATGCTATCGGAATTAACTGCACTTTTAAAATATTTATAACCTACGCAAGCGGCGCGAGACGAAACGCAATTAAACGTAAAGAAAGAGGGCTATACGGATCAGATGGAACCCGCACACAAGAAGGGCTACTTTTCCAGGGAGTTCTCGCACTCGCTGGTCGTGCTGGAGACGATTGCGCAGGATGCTGGTTGGCTGCAGACGGAGATGTGCAATCTTGCGCTTAGGACAAGGGCAACTGAGGCGGTGTCAGACGAGAGACTCAGGCAGCGCATGCTCTTCGTTGCGCTGGATCTCGTCGCGAGGACAGGGTATACGTATGGCTGGCACCCAAGTGAGACAGGAAGCGTCTGCTCGATTGAACACGATGTGAAGATGGTGGTCAGGCCCGCTGCGCAGAACGGTGCGTCATGCTTAAATATTCCGGATGAGAATGCCGCACATGAACATTGTCGTAGCCGTGCCGGTTGACGAGGCACTTGCCTCGTTCCTCGGGAAGAAGAGCTCGGAGGACAGCATCGCGTTCTACAACAGGAAAGCGGGAGACAACGTGCTTGTGGCCCTCTTCCCGCGCCAGGAGGACGAGAAGGTATACGCGCTTGCGGAATCGCTGCTGATGTCTTCAAGGGTGGCGCTCAGCACCTCTGCGCTCGACAAGAGATTCGGAGAGGCGCTGGTTGCGTGCTCCGTCCTGGGGCGCAGGGTCTTCGTCACTGACGACAACGACGCTTCTGACCTGATCAGGAGCGCCGGGCTGAAAGAGTATTCTGTTGTTCCAAAGGCAGAACTGATCGAGAAGCTGATGGATGGAGCGCAGCCAGCTGCGGATGGTCCTACGAGAGTCGATCTGGACAAGGCGTTTCCGGTCAGAGGCATAGGAACCGTCGCGCTGGGCGTGGTGACAAGGGGAGTGGTGAAGCAGCACGACAAGCTCTTCCACACCTCGGGGAGGGAGGTGCTCGTCCGTTCCATACAGAGCCAGGACGAGGATGTCGAGTCTGCAGGCGTCGGCACCAGGGTAGGCCTCTCGCTCAAAGAGATAGGAGACAGGGAGATAGAGAAAGGAGACCTGCTCACCGCAAACCAGGTGAAGAAGAGCGGCAGGATAAGCGTAGACTGCAGGACGAGCGCGATAGCAAAGGAGAGCATCGCTGAGGGAGGGCTGTACGGCGTGGCGAGCAACTTCTCTTACAGCGAATGCGTTGTCAAGAAGGTGGACGGCCGGAGGCTGGACCTGGAGCTGAAGGCTCCGATGCCCATAGAGGAGGGGGACGAGGTGCTCATCATTAGGTCAAAGGTGCCCAGAATCTTCGCCGCCGGAAGAGTGGTGGGCAAGGGTTAAAAGGTTTTGGAGCAAATGGATTGGCATGGGGAGATACATACGCGCTTTTGCGGCGTTCGCGATTCCTGCACTGATACTTGCATCGATGATGGGTGCGCACGGCTTTCTTCTTTCATGGACTGACTTCTTCTCGAACATACTCAGCAGTATAATGAACTTCTTCTCAAGCCTGCTCGGAGGAGCTTCCACCAACCTGAGCCCGCAGCAGCAGTTCAACAACCAGCTGACCCTGTTGCAGAACAACGAGCAGAACATAACAAACTTCTTCCTGACGCACGCCAGCACCTACAATGTGCCCACGAACTACAGCTTCGCTGTGCAGGTCACTGACAAGAACACCACGAGCAACCAGACCATAGGCCAGCTCACAGCAGAGTGGGACGCCTCTGCGAAGATGTTCAAGGTATATGACGGCATAGTGAACTCTGGCATAAGCCCTACGTTCGCTGTCACGCTGCCGAGCAGCGAGTTCGTCTCGTTCTCGGAGGCGATAGGAACCCAGAACATAGTGTCTGCGGCTACGGACTACGCCGAGTACTGGATAACCGGCAAGATAAACTACACCAAGATAGGTTAGTTCTGGCCTACCTGGTGCAGCTCTAACGCACAGGGCAGCGGAGCGGCCAGGATACCTGGTCCTTGGCAAACAGATAAATATGTTTTATAGCGAATAGATGGCAGGTGTGCTTATGAAAGAAGGCAAAAGTGGTGCGAATAACAAGAACATGCTTGCATACGTTGGCGTACTGGCGGTCATACTCGTAATAGCGATAGTGCTGCTTGTGGCTGGCGGAGGACGGTCGCCGGGAAGCCAGACGACCACAGCCAATAACCTCACCACGATGACAATAGCTGGACTGACGACTACGATAGTGTCCAATCTTACCACTGCAACTGGACCGAACCTGGCTAGCTGCAACGGCTACGGCGTATCGATATCACAGGCATACCACCGTGTGGTAGGATCGTGCAGCTGGACCGGAGGGCTTGTCAACGTGTCGCTATACGGCGGCGCGTTCCAGGGAACGCATCTCGAGATAGTGCAGCTTAACACGACCACCACTCCGTTCAACGAGAGCATAAGCGCACCACAGTGCGCTTCAGGAGGAAAAGTATTCAATCTCCCAATAGGAAGCTACAATGTCTCGTTCACCACGGGCATCGCATCAGGCGGTGGCTGCGGGAACGCGACTATGAGGATGGCGACCTCTTGAACTGAGGAACGAGATTCGCCGCGCTACTTAAGGTAGTCGGCGAACTCCGTCTTTATCTTGTTAACCTCAGGCCTTGTGACAAGCATGCAGTAGGGTTCCAGCGGGTGCTTTTTGTAGTAGTCCCTGTGATACTCCTCTGACTCGTAGAAGGCATCCAGCCTCTTTACCTCTGTCGCTATCGGTTTATCGTAGTTGCCAGCTATCTTCTTTATGTAAGTCTCTATCACCTTCCGCTCCGCAGCATCAGAGTATAATATGATAGAGCGATACTGCGACCCAACATCTGCGCCTTGTCGATTGACTGAAGTCGGATCGTGCGCCTTGAAGAAGATCTCCAGTATCTTGTCAAGGCTGATCACCTTCGGATCGTAGTCTACCTTTATGACTTCAGCGTGCCCCGTGGTGCCGCTGCGCACCTGCTCGTATGTCGGATTCTTCGTAGCGCCTCCTGCATAGCCGGGCGTTGTCTTAATCACGCCCCTGAGCATCTCGAACACGGCCTCTGAGCACCAGAAGCAGCCGCCACCGAAGACTATGCTGTCTGTGGCACCATACTGGCCTTCGACATAGTTCTTTGCAACAGACTCCTGTATGCCCTCGAAGTCGGAACTCTCCGAGTGGTCGTAGCCACCAGACCTAAGCGTCATGTTCGCCTTGACTGCGTTGGCTATCCTGTCCTTCACCGCCTGCAGCTTCCTGAACCGAGTGTGCTTCTCGCGGCCTTCGTCCGTACCCTCTTCTGCTTCCTGCATACCATGAGCATCTTCGCTAAGCTCATACTTATTCCTTGCTGCGCTCGGCCCCCACCCCTACTTCCCGAAGCGGTTGTACACCAGGGCGATTGTTGCGCCTGCGACAGCGCCATCAGCGAGGCTCTCTATTTCTCCTATTATCCCGCCAACGAAGCCTGCGCTGTATCCAGGGTATATGATGGAGAACACCTGCACGAAGCCCGACGCCCATGCCGGCGAGAGCCAGCCTGCGAACAGCACGCAGAGAGACCACGGAACCGCAAGACCCAGCGCCAACCCTTTCACGCTTAGCCTATTCATGCGAATCACGCGCCTCGCTGCCACCAAAAGTTATATGCATGACAGTATAGAAGGAGAGTATCTGGTTTGTGGGGAGACGGAGAAGTCAGGATGGTGAAGAAAGGCAGGGCCAGAAAGCGCCGCTAATGGTAGATGCGTGTCTTGGGGTTGCGGGTTTCCGAACCCAAATTATATCAACGTTTTTCAAGCTTTATGATCAGATTGCTATACTCTACTGCATTACTGCACTTGCAATTCTTTCCTTCGTATATGGCTTCGATTTCAGCGTGTATAACCAAACCGTACTGCCTTACTGCATAGTAGGACTTTTTGCGTTTCTCCTCTATTTGATAACTCCCGTGTGCTTTAGCCAAGCATATAAGCCAGCACCAAAACCCACAAGTAGAGCCAAATATCCTATGTCTGCAACAAGCCACACATCAGCTCCGCCCATCAGAGAGCTTTGCCATGCTGCCCAAAGTAGACCTACGCCAATTATAAAAGCGATTATTGACGCTTTCACCGCCCGCTTTACTTCCTTTTCCATATCTATAAAACCCTCTCGCTTACACTATGCTGCCGTATTTTTAAAGGGTTTCGTAAGCCCAATTCGACGTATCCCCACGCCTTACGCTCGCGCGCCCGCCAAGCCAGCTTCGCTGGCGATTGGGCGCGCTCGCCTGACGACGCAAATCCCCCATTTCTACGCGCAGTTTGCAGCGAGCTGCCGACACGGGGAGGCAGCGAGCGGGGTAATAGCCTTAGGCGGACAGGACGCAGGCTTGGCAAGGGCTATGGACATGAGGTTCAAAAAGACGTATCCTTATACGTCAGGCTTACACGGCTTGAGGTGTCCCTTATGGCGATAAGCGAGGACACCAAGCTTGAAGAGCTGGAACGCATAAAGGGCGAGCTGTTGGAGCTATTGCCCTTGCTATCAAAGTGGCGTGTCGAAGAATTGCAAAAGCTAATCTCCCGCCATTACACTACAAAGTGGAAGCACAGAAGTTTCAGGAAATACGGCTCGATAAACAAGGGCTTTACCGAAGACGAGTTGAGGAGATTTCTCGAAGGGATAAAAGAGCCACGCTTCAGGTTGCTTTTCGAGTATCAGGCTTACCTTGCTTTGCGGGTGGGTGAGGTCTGCCAGCTCAATATGGCTAACTTCGATTTCAACACTCGTGAGCTACGTGTGCATACTGAGAAGGCACATACACTCGACACGCTTATTATCCCTAGATTCCTTTTTGACGAAACGCTAGCATACATCAAAGAGCATACGAAAGAGATAGACGAGGCTCGGGGCTATTTGTTTCATACGGACAAAACGAGAAGCCGCACAGACAAACCTTATCTTGACCTGAACTACATACGCAAGGTTTTCCGCTACTATGTTTCTCTTGCTGGATTGAACGAGATTTACGACACTACCGAAGAAACAACGCCCAATAGGGCAACGAGGAGCTTGCATAGACTAACTACGCATTCGCTCCGTCATTTCGGGATAACTGCTTTCAATCGTGCCGTCGGGGGCGACATAATGCTCACAAAGGCTTATGCTCGCCACCGAGAGATTTCTTCGACGCAAGTTTATGTGCATACTTCAAAACAAGAGTTGTATGACGCAATCGAAAATGCGTTTCAGATTAATGAAATCAAAGCGGGTGTCCTTGCGTGAGAGAAAAGAGACGCATCTTCTATGTGCCTCTCATTGAAGGAGTGCCTATTTTTGGAGAGTTGACATGTGCCATTCTCGTTCTCATTTTTAAAATGGATAAGGCATTAAAATGGAAACAGAAGCCAAGATAGATAAAGATGCGTTGCTAATCTCATATGAAGTAGCTGAAAGTATGGCAAAAGGGCAAAAGTCGCAAGAAGGCTTTATCACAGAGATGCAAACTGAACTATTCGCAAAGGGCAATCCGAATAGGCATAACTATCATATTCTAATTTCACTATCTTGTGTTGTGGTGCTCATAAGCCCCTTGCTGATTACCGATTTTGGACTGGGTGTTTATCAAGCAGTCTTGGCGTTCTCATTCATCATAAGTATAGTGGCATTCTTATTTATGAGGAAAAACGAGAAGACCATGTACGCAAAAGAGGATAAATTCAAAGCCTATTTGCCGATGTTTGCAACAAATGTTTTCTTCTTCTTTTTCGGTTTATTCATTTCGCAAGCATCTCCACCAACAACTAATCTGATGCCAATAGAGATTGGTTTTCTCGTAGCGGTAAGCATTTTGGCATTTTTGGTGTTTTCCCTTGATTATAGTAAATTAACAGAGAAAAGTGCAAGGGGACTCCTTCTGATACAGACTTTAATCGGTCTCTTTGCAATAGTCTTCAGTCTGAACTTGATACTCTTTAATGTAAGTGGATTCTTTGCTCTTTCTTTGCTGACCTTCCTTTATTATTATGGGCTATACGCCACAATCCAGACCTTCACAGAAGTGGCATATTTGGAGGTGTCTCTTGGGGTTGCGGGGATTTGAACCCCGACATGCAGGTTACACCCGATCACACAGATCCGCTCCAAATCCTAATCATCGCCAGAAGGCTCAATTGCTTGTAAACATCTGGAGCCTGCCGCGCTGCCAGATTACGCCACAACCCCTTTCGTACATCATAATCTATATAACTTAAAATACCCAAGTAGGATCGGTTCCATGATCGAGACCGTTTTTGCTAGCAAGAGATTCAGGGTGGAGCATGAAGACACTGAGATAAGGGGAAAGAAGAAGACTGTAGAGAGGATAGTGACAAGCGACGCGGTTCTCGTGGTGCCTTTCATCGACAAGGACACGCTGCTGCTTGAAAAGAGCTTCAGGCCAGTCATAGGCAAACAGATCTTTGAGTTCCCGGCAGGAATGATGGACAAAGATGGCGAGGACCAAAAGTCCACGGCTATCAGGGAGTTGGAAGAAGAGCTTGGGTACAAGGCGGCCAATATGGACCTGCTCTTTGAGGGCTACTCTTCTCCAGGAAGAATTACAGAGAAGATCTACTTCTTCAAGGCCACTGGGCTAACGGAGACCGGAAAGCATCTCGGTGACTTTGAGGTGATAGAACCAGTTAAGATCAAACTTGAAGATGCGCTGGGGATGGTCAAGCGCAATGAGATAGAGGATACGCACGCCATAGCTGCGCTGCTCTTCTGCTCCTCGTTCGGCGGTGGATCCTTATGATAAAGTGCATCCTCTTTGACCTGGGCGGGGTAGTTTTCAATTACTCCGACATGCATGACTATGTCCCGTATCTGTCGAAGATAAGCGGGGTTGGAATCGGCGAGGTCGCAAAGATCTTCTCCAGCAAGGAACTAGACCTTCTACAGATGGGCCGAATCAGCCAGGCGCGGTTTACGTCGTTTATCGCAAAAAGGCTCTCGATAAGGGAGGACCAGGTCATGTTCGTAAGATACAGGAACCTGAAAGGGAAACTTAACCTGGAAGTGGTGCGGACCGCCAGGAAGGTTTCGAGATACTATATTGTTGGTTACCTCACGAACGAATCCAGGGGCAGATATGCTGGCGTGCGAAAAGCACTCAAGCCGTTCGACAGCATCTTCAGATACAGGTTCTCCTCGTGCTATCTGGGCCTGAGCAAACCGAGCGAGAAGATCTACAGGCGCGTACTCAACGCGACGGGATTTAAGCCGCAGGAGGTGGTCTTCATAGACAACAACAGGGAGAACGTGATTGGGGCAAGGAGAGTAGGCATAAAGTCTATATTGTTTACAAGTAGTAAGGATTTGGACAGGAAACTGAGGAGAATTGGAGTAAAGGTATGACGATGGCAAAGGAGGAGACGGAAAAGAAGGGCATAACCGCAAAGAAGTCGGAGAACTTCTCCGAGTGGTACACCCAGATAATAGAGAAGACCGAGTTTGTTGGATACACCTCAGTCTCCGGAGGCTTGGCCTTCAGGCCCGACGGCTATTTCGTGTGGGAGACGGTTCAGCGCGCGATAGATGCACAGTTCAAGGAGATCGGGATAACGAACGTCTACTTCCCCATGCTTATACCAGAACACCTGCTCGAGAAGGAGAAGGAGCACGTTGAGGGATTCGCTCCAGAGGTGGCCTGGGTTACGCACGCGGGCAAGACCAAACTTGACGAGAGGCTTGCGGTCAGACCAACATCCGAAACCATAATGTACGAGAGTTTTGCCAAGTGGATAAGGTCATGGAGAGACCTGCCGCTGCGCACCAACCAATGGAATTCGGTTATGCGATGGGAGTTCAAGCACCCGACGCCTCTGCTGCGCAGCAGAGAGTTTCTTTGGAACGAGGGGCATACAGTGTTCGCAACGCGCGAGGAAGCCGAGGCGGAAAGGGACCAGATACTCGCAGTATATGAGAGCGCGCTAAAGAACTACCTGGCGCTGCCTGGCATAGCTGGCAAAAAGACAGATAAGGAGAAGTTTGCTGGGGCTGAGGCAAGCTACAGCATCGAGCACCTTGTGCCCGACGGCTGGGCGATACAGGGACCGGATTTCCACAGCGACGGCCAGAAGTTTTCCAAGGCGTTCGGGATAGAGTTCATAAACAAGAAAGGCGAGAAGGAGTTCGCATACCAGAACACGTTCGCTTTCAGTACCAGGGAGCTCGGAACTATGATAATGATCCACAGTGACGACAAGGGCCTTGTGCTGCCGCCTCCTGTCGCAAGGGTGCAGGTTGTGGTCGTGCCCATATTCACAGACGCCAACAAGGAGCAGGTAATGAAATCGGCACGAGAGCTTGCAAAAAGGCTTGGAAAAACGGTCAGGGCATATCTTGACGACAGCGAGGCATACTCACCGGGCTGGAAATTCCACAACTGGGAGCTGCTGGGCGTGCCGCTCAGGATAGAGATAGGGGAGCGCGACATAAAGGCAGGGAAGGTGGTGGCCGTCAGGCGAGATACATCAGAAAAGTGTGACGTAGGGCTTGAGGCTGTTGAGAATGAAATGGGGAAGCTGCTTGGTGAGATACATGGGAACCTCTACAAGAGAGCGGCGAAATTCCTAGAAGAGAACACGCACGACGCGAAAACCTACGCGGAGCTGAAGAAGGTCATCGAAGGCAAGCACGGCGGCATAGCCCAGGCGGGATGGTGCGGCTCCGTGGAGTGCGAGGCAAAGGTCAAGGAGGAGACGGGAGCGAAGATAACCAACATGCCTTTTGACGCACAGAAAAAGACAACGGGGAGGAGGTGCGCGGTCTGCGGAAAGGAGGCTAAGTTCATCGCCAACTTTGCAAAATCATATTGAATGCCAAAAAGGCGCACGAATGTTGATAATCTCATCGCTGCTGATTCTGCTCATGGCGGTAGCAGCAGGCTTCGTGGGGGCGCTTACCGGGCTGGGCGGAGGCGTCGTTCTGGTGCCGTTGCTCACCATATTCTCCGGGGTGTCGATAGCATACGCCTCTGGCGCCAGTCTCATCGCCACCATAGCGACGTCAAGCGGAGCCGGAGGCGCGTACATAAAGGACAAGATAACAAACGTGAAGATCGGCATGTCCCTGGAGATCGCTACAACGCTTGGCGCGATAGCCGGGGCGTTGCTCGTGGGCTTCATCTACATCTTGCACCTGGGCTTCATCGTGTTTGTGACTTTCGGAGTCGTGATACTATTTTCAGTCTACCTGATGGCTAGGTCTGGAGGAAGGAAGGCGCGAGTTCCGCCTGACGCGACCACAGAGCGTTTCCAGCTGCGCGGAGATTACTTCGATGAGGCATCAGGAAAGTGGACAAGGTACCACGGTATAAGATGGTGGCTGGGCGAGTCCATCATGTTCTTCGCAGGTCTCTTTTCCGGGATACTTGGCATAGGCTCCGGGGCGTTGAAGGTGCTTGGCATGGACTGGGCGATGAGGCTTCCTACGAAGGTGAGCACGAGCACGAGCAATTTCATGATAGGAGTGACCGCGGCGGCAGGAAGCGTCATCTTCTGGGAGATGGGATACATCCAGCCGTTCCTTGCAGGCATTACGGCCACGGGCGTGCTGATCGGGGCCTACCTGGGCTCACGTGTCTTCGAGAGGACGCAGAGCGGCAGGGTGAGGGCCATCTTTATGCTGATCCTTGTAGTGCTGGCAGTTGAGATGATTGCAAGGGGTGCGGGACTATGAAGATGCAGGATGCCGTAGGCACAGAGTTACGCTACGGATCTGCGGCGAGCGTGGCGCTCATTATTCTGGGCCTGGCCCTGCTCGTGGCCAACAACGGAGGCGGAGGCTACTCGCTGCAGCAGATCGCCTCGGCGACATCGAGGATCAACACTGCACAGTTCCCGCTGCAGGACGTCGCGGCCTCGCTCGGAAACCTAGACGGCTTGAGCTTCATACTTCTCGGGCTGATGGTGTTGGTGGCGACGCCCATACTCAGGGTCGCCATATCGGTAGTTGCGTTTGCAAAGGAGCGAAATGCGCTTTACACCCTGATAACGCTGATTGTGCTGCTCAACCTGCTCGTCGCGCTGCTTGTCGTACCAGGCCTGGTCGGTTGAGCGTCAGACACGAAGTTTTTTCATCACAGGTCAGAAATACCTCGTCTCATCATTCTCCTGATTTCGCGTCTCACATATTTATTGTTAGCAGGTATGCGAATACCAGAAGAAGGAGGCCGAGGCTGAGTTTCCTTGCTATCTGCTGCTCCTTGAACAGCAGGCCGGAGAAAGCCACGGTTATGACCACATATACTGTGTTTCTTAGAGGCTGGGCGATGCTTACGGGCGCGACGGTGAGCGCTATGAAGTACGACGCCCTGTAACCCACGGTAAGTATGGCGTTCGTCATTAGCGGGAGCTTGTACCTCTTCATGTTGTTGAATATCTCCCTAACGCCTCCGTACCTGACCGATATCATTATGGTAAAGAAGATAGACATGAACACGCCGCTTAGTATGAGGAAGGTGAACGGGTTCATTCCTATGAGCAGGTACTTGCCCATTATCGATGTTGACGCGGAGAGCACGCAGTACAGGATGAGAAGGTAGAGGTACTTGTTACTGCCAATGCTTGGAGCCCGGCGGGCGCCTCTGCCGAACAGCAGGAAATAGATTGTTATCACCATGCCGATGATCACGGCATACTGCAGCACGCTGAGGGTCTCGCTCAGGAAGATGAAGGCGAAGATGACCACGAGAAGAGGCACAAGGCTGCTCATCACCGGTGAGGCTATGGAAAGCTCGCTGTGCTTGAAGATCCTGGCGACGAGCAGGAACCCGTAGGCGTTGACCGCGCTAAGCACTATGATGAGCGCCAATTGGGTCACGCTCAGCTGGAAGTTGGCCCAGGGTATGAAGACAAGTGAGAGTATCGTTACCAGGGGAGTGAGCGCGGTGCTGTACTGTGTAGCGTGCTCCGCCTTCAGCATGGTCTTCTCGATGACTGTGGCTATGCCCATCATCACCGATGACAGGATTACAAGGAAGTACCACGCCTCCATTACGCACGATGCTCTGGCAACATTTTAAAGAGCTAGCCCCGGTCGGATTCGAACCGGCATGCTCGGGTCCAAAGCCCGATATCCTTAGCCGTTAGATGACGGGGCTGCACTGAGAGTAGGCGTCCTTTTAATATAAAGTTTGTTGCTCAATAGTAGGCGTATGACTGTCAAGCTTTACTGGCAGGATGCGTACCTCAAGGAGTTCGATTCTACGGTGGAAAGGGTGGAGGGCAACGCGATAGTGCTTGCTGAGACCGCGTTCTACCCGACTGGCGGAGGTGTGCAGAACGACACGGGCACGCTGGCATCAGGAGACAGGCAGTACAGAATTGTCGATGTGAAGAAGAACGGTGATGAGGTTCTTCACTACGCAGAGGGCCAGGTGGATGCTAAACCGGGCGACGCCGCGCACGGGCAGATAGACTGGGACAGGAGATATGCGCTTATGCGCCACCACACCGCAATACACCTGCTCGACGGAGTGGTGGAGAGGAACTACAAGAACGGCACGATAACTGGAGGCAGCATCTTTCCTGAGAAGGCAAGAATCGATTTTGAGATGGATGGCCTGAACAGGGAGCTGTTGCAGAAGATACTTGACGATACAAACGCGATTGCACAGGAGGGCCACAGGGTCTTCGCCAGGCAGCTGACCAAGGAGGAGGCGCTTGCGATCCCGAATCTGGCGCGAACCGAGCCGGGAAGGGAGATGATGAAGGCCATGGAGAGCGTGCGCGTGGTGGAGATAGAGGGCGTGGATATGCAGATGGACGGGGGCTTGCATGTGGCGGACACGAAGGAGATAGGCAAGATGACGCTCAGCAAGTACGAGAACAAGGGCAAGCACAGCAAGAGGGCTGAGATCGTCTTGGGCCAGAGTCAATGAGATGCCTGTCGCTAAAACAGCCTTTTGCCGACATGGTGGTTGACGGAAAGAAGACCATAGAGCTCCGCAAATGGAACACTCACTTTCGCGGCCGTTTTATCGTACACGCTTCGGGAACTGTAGATCGCTATGCGTGTTCCGTTCTGGGAATTGATCCGGGAAGCCTCATCAAAAAGGCAGCGATAGGCGAGGCAACGCTTGTTGACGTTAAAAAGTATGAAAACCTTAAGGAGTTCGAAGGGGACAGAGAGAAGCACAGAGCCACTGACGCTTATAGGAACTCCGTGTACGGTTTCATTCTGAAAGCCGCAAGGCGATTTCGCAAACCTGTGGCAATGAAAGGGCGACTAGGCTTCTTCGAAACGGATATCAGAGTTCCTTAGTGCTTGTGTCTACGGGCTTGCGCTCGAAGACAAAAGCGGCCTTCTTCAGGGCGCGGAGCGAGAGCGTGGCGCAGTGCATGCGCACCGGTCCGGGATCTATGCCGATTATACTGAGCAGGTCCTTGTACTGCATCTTCTCCAGTTGGGCTAGCGTCTTGCCCTTCAGCTCATCCGTGAGCATGCTCGCGCTGCCTATTGAGATGACGCAGCCGTTGCCGTCGAAGCTCACGTCCTGTATCTTGTCGCCGTCGAGCTTAAGGTATACGGTTATGACGTCGCCGCAGGAGACGTTCTCCTCGTGCATGCTCGTGCTCGCGTCCTCGATGACGTGCTTGTTGCTCGGGTGCTCGTAGTTCTGTATCAGTTGTTCGGCGTATATGTCAAGTCCCATCGAATCAGATGCCAAATCTCGCTGCGAGACGAGAAGCCAAAGGTATGCGGGACAGGATTCTCATGCAGATCTCGTTCACCCTCTCCCTGTACCTGTACAAGAGATAGGAGAGGAAAATGCTTATCAACATTCCTGCGAGCACATCGGTGAGGTAGTGCTGACCAAGGTACACTCTTCCGAATAGTATCAGCACAAGCCAGATCACATAGAGCCACCTCAGATAGGTGTATCCCTTGAGGAATACTAGCGGGCCCGTAAGCACCATGGCGTGATTCGAAGGAAAGGAGAATGTCGTATCGCACCCTACCTGATTTATCCAGCTGAACTGTGGCAGCGAGCACGGTCTAGGCTCCATCACTATCATCTTGATTATGTCACCGATTATGTACAGCCCGACCACCGCAACGGCGAACGAGAAAACGTTTTTATCCTTTCGATAGTATAACCATATTGCAACAAGCGGCAGCACCACGAAGAAGCTCTTCGCCATGAGGCTCATCAGGGAATTGAGAGGTTGGCTCGCAATAGCGCCGGCTGCTTGGAACGCCAATGTGTTAAGCGCGGTAATAAGGTCGGACATAAGACTCAAGAGGTTCTACGTCTACAAAGGATATTAATGCTGATGCTAATGGAGGAGGTCATAATAGACACAAGCGCCATGCTCTTCGCGGTGCAGAACAAGACAGACGTGTTCTCCCTCATAGAGGAGGCGATGCCGGGCTGCCAGATACTGGTGTCCACGGGCATAATGCACGAGCTTGAACGCATGGCAGCGTCGCGCACGGACAACAGGAAGTACGCCAAGAGCGTGCTGGCCATGATGGAGAAGCACAAGATAGAGGCGGTGAACGACCAGAGCTATGCCGACGAGTGGATAGTAAGCGAAAGCGGGAAGAGGGGGTGCAGCGTCTGCACCAACGATATGGCGCTCAAGGAAAGGCTTAAAGCGGCCAAGATAAGGGTGTTGAGCGTGTCATGGAATGGAATTTTAAGGTAGTGGTATCATATTCTTATATCAATCCTAGGGTGAGAACCTGTATTATTCATATACTGTAAAGGACTCGATAAGCGTGCCTCCGAAGTACATCGGAGAGGACATAGAGAAGGCAACAACGGAGATGCTCAGGACCAAGTACGAGAGGACGCTTGACAAGGAGATGGGGGTCGTGCTCGTGGTTCACGATGTGCGCGACATAAGCGACGGCTACATACTCCCTGCGGATCCCAACGTGCACCATGACGTGACATTCGACGTGCTTACATTCAAGCTTGACGTAGACGAGGTAGTGCTCGGCGAGGTTTCGGAACTGGCAGACTTCGGCCTGTTCGTCAGGCTGGGCCCCATGGACGGCCTCGTACACCTCTCTCAGATAACGAGCGACTTCATAACGTTCGACAGGAAGGCGAGCGTCTTCGTATCCAAGAACACGAAGCGCACGGTCAAGAAGGGCGACACCGTGTACGCGAAGGTGTCGACGATAAGCATAAGGAACACGATACAGGACGCGAAGATAGCTCTGACCATGAGGCCCGAAGGCTTCGGCAAGCCCGAGTGGGTGAAGGAGGAGAAGATCAGGGGCATCAGGGAGAAGAGAAAGGGAGGCAAGAAGAGGTAAGTGAATGGTGGAAAAGGCTTGCAGGACAGATAGGCTGATTATATCCCAGGGGGACACCTGCCCGATCTGCGGACAGAGCAACCTCACTTCCAAGTGGAGCGGCTACCTGGTCATACTCAACGTAGAGAAATCTGAGCTGGCAAAGAAGCTCGACCTTAAGATAAACGGCGCCTACGCGCTGCACCTGAACGACTAATCCGCTACTTCTTCGCGAGAGGCTTCGATCGCACAAACTCCTCTTCCACGCTCAGCTTCTCTATCTTGTCCATGTATCTCATGAGCGCGTTGACGAAGTCGCTTTTGTTTATCAGGTACCTGCTATCCTTCTCCACCCTGTCGCCGAAAAGTATCTTGACGTTTCCGCCGCTGATGGAAACGGAGTCGGGGACGAGGTCGTATACAGCTGCGACTGCCTTGACCTTCTCTTCGTCCTTCTCCACCTTCTCGAGCACCTTTATCTCGTACAGCAGCTTCTCGCCAGCCAGCGGGTGGTTCGAATCCACAACGACCCTGCCTGAGTTTACGCTCTTTATCGTGGCAGTTGTTCCATCTATGTCAAGCTGCATCCCGGACTGGGGGTCTATGTCCCTCTTTCGGAAGTCCGCTGTGGACATGACCTTTACAAGGCTAGCGTCCCTGTCACCGAAGGCGTCGGCAGGCGATATCTCGACCTTCTTGGTCTCGTTAAGATTCATTCCTCTGACTGCGTTCTCCACTCCCTTTATCGCGTTGCCCTTGCCCACCACTAGCAGCTGCGGCACGTACTTCTCGTGCTCGTCGACCTCTCCCGCGTCCTCTGCCACCTTCTTCATGGTGGTGTAGATCAGCTTGTTGTCCGCGACCCTCCAGGCGCTGTAGTCCACCTTTAGGAAATCGCCATCGTTAAATGCTATTGGCTCACCTTTAATAGATTTTTAAGTATTGCAGGTGTATTTAATAAAGGTTTTCGCTTTGGAGAGAAAAAAACTGATAGAGCTGATCGGGTCGGTCTTCGTTGCCCTTATCTTCCTCACGTCATACGCTGCGTTCGGCGGCGGCGCGCCTGGAAACAGCACGGGCACGACGACGCTTACCCCATCGCAGACGTTCTACGCTGTGGCGAACGGCAACGCGACGATAACCTCGTACAGCAGCGTGATGAACGTATACATACTCTGCGCTAACGTGAGCAACGTTTCCAGCAGGATCAGCACCGCCCTGCAGGCACTGGAGAAGAACGGGTCGGTGAGCAACTTCTACTCGCAGCAGGCTGCGCAGATGCTTGTACAGGCAGGAAATCTCACGACACATGCGCTCTTCCTGTTGCTCTACAACGATTCCGGTTCTGGCGCCGCGTGCACGCAGTTCACCTCTACCGCAAACGTGAAGTTGCCAAGAAACCTCACGTTCTACCTGCCGTCGCAGGGCAACAGCGCGATAATAAGCATACCATCAAGCATGCAGGCGTATTCGGTGCCCATCACCCTCTCGCTGAACATGAGCAGCGTGATGAAGATCACGGCATCAACCCTGCTAACCGCCAACGGCACCATATACGGCGGGATAAGGGTGCAGCAGGCATAGGTGCTCTGAATGCTTGACTATAAGACAAGGGAGCTCGCAAGGAAGTACGCGCTGAAGAACGCCTTCGACTACGGGAAGGCGGATCCCGGAGCGGTCGTGAGCAAGGTGCTCGCCTCAGAGCCGAAGATGAAGGAAAGCGTCAAGGAGCTTGCGCAACTCGTGGCGGAGGTGGTGAAGGAAGTGAACAAGATGAGCGAGACTGAGATTCAGAGAGAGTTTGATGTTCATGCAAAGGAGTTCGAGAAACTTGATAAGGAGAAACAGGAGAAGAGCGCCAAGCCCAAGATGGAGCTGGAGGGCGCTGTCGTAGGCAAGTTCGCGAGCAGGTTTGCCCCGGGACCGAACGGGTACATGCACATTGGCCATGCGAAGGGAGCGTTTCTAGCCAGTGAGTTTGCTAGAATATACAAAGGCAAGAACTTCCTATACTTTGACGACACCAATCCAGAGAAAGACAAACAGGAGTTTATCGATGCGTTCCACAAGGACCTTGAATGGCTGGGAATAGAGTTCGACCAGGAGTACTACGCAAGCGACGACATAGAGAAGATGTATGCGTACGCCAAACAGCTGATGTCTTCAGGCAACGCCTACGCGTGCACGTGCACGGGAGAGGAGATCAAGAGGAACAGGTTCGGCAGCAGGGAATGCAAGCACAGAAAGCAAGAAAAAGCGATAAATGAGAAACTCTTCGCGGAGATGCTCGCAGGCAGGCACGGGGAGAACAGCGTAGTGATCAGATTCATGGGCGACATGAAGTCAAAGAACAACACGTTAAGGGACCCTACAATACTGCGCATAAAGAGAGAAATCCACTACAGGCAGGGAAACAAGTATGTGGTGTGGCCCACCTACGTCTTCAATACGCCGATAGAAGACTCGATACATGGCGTTACTGACATAATCAGAAGCAAAGAGTTCGAGCTGCTTACAGAGCTGAGCGAACTGATACTAAAGGCGCTAAACCTGCGTGTCCCAAGGGTGCATATAGATGCGCGGCTTGTGATAAAAGACAACGTGACCCACAAGAGGGAGTTGAACAAGTTGATAAAGGAGCATGTGCTCGAGGGTTGGGACGACCCAAGGCTCGCCACGATTGCGGGACTCAGGAGGAGGGGAATACAGCCACAGGCGATAAAGGAATTTGTACTCAGGTTCGGGATGAGCAAGACCAACAGCAAAGTCGGCATGGACATGCTCCTCTCAGAGAACCGCGCGGTGATAGATGACATCTCCAGGAGGCTCTTCCTGGTTCAGGAGCCTGCGGAGGTGAAAATCACAGGATTTCCGGACAGGGTAGAGGCGGTGAAGCTCAACCTGCATCCCTCGAAGAGCCTCGGGCAGAGAGACGTAAGCGTCTCGGAAACGCTCCTTATAAGCGGCTCGGACGCGAAGACGCTCAAGCAGGGATCGAAGTTCAGGTTCAAGGACCTGTTCAACGTAGAGGTCGAGAAGGTAGGGAAGAAGAGCATCGAAGCGAGGTTCATAGGCAACGCGAACATAGACGCGCCGAAGTTCCAGTGGGTCGATGCGAAGACCAAAGTGAGGTGCGAGCTTCTCTTGATCGGAACGCTGCTCGTGGGCGAAAAGTTCAACGAGAAGAGCCTGATAAAAGTCGAGGCGTACGCCGAGAAGTTCGTAGACTCGCTAGAGAAGGACGAGATCGTG
>JAMCYP010000014.1 GCA_023476545.1 Candidatus Martarchaeota archaeon
CAGCACAGGCCTGCCTCCCTGCAGCACTGCCGCTGCGGAGTTTGAAGTCCCAAGATCTATTCCTATCGTTTTTGCCATTTTCATTCACCTTTCTTTTTCTCTTCCTTTGAAGCGTCACCCTTCGACACTATGACCGCGCTTGGCCTGAGAAGCATGTCGTTGAAGGTGTAGCCCTTGCGCACTATCTCTATTATCGTGCCCTCGGGTTCCTTGCTCTCCCTTGTCATTATTATCTCGTGCTTGTACGGGTCGTACCTGCCGTTCGCGGCCACTTCCTTGAGTCCCGCGGTCTTCAGCGAGCCGAGTATGTTGGAGAATACAAGCTCTATGCCCTTCACGTGCTCGACGTCATGCTCTGAGTTGCCGAACGCTGCGAGCGCGAGCTCAAACTCGTCTATCGTGGGCAGCAGCGCCCTGACCAGCTCGGCCTTGCCCATGTCTCTTGCCAGCTCGGCCTCCTTCGCAGACCTCTTCTTGTAGTTGTCGAACTCGGCCGCGAGCCTGAGCAGCCTGTCCTTCAGCTCAGCCGCGTCACCATTCCGTTCCGGCTGCTGATCAGGCTCACTTTTTTGCTGCTGCTTTTGCTCTTTTTTGTCGTTTTTCTCCGGTTGTTTGCTGTTGTTCTCCTCCTGTGCCATAAATCTCACGTTCGAACAGCTCGTCAAGCTTGCTGGCGAACTGCATCATCCTGCCAAACTCGGTAAGCATCTCTGCCTGTATCGCCTGCAGTGTGGTCTCGAAGTCGCTGCCCCGCAGATAGTACTCCCTGCCCTTCCTCACGACGAGTCCCGAGTCTATGAACTTGTTGAGGTTGTATATCACTGTGCTGAGCGGCAGCTTCAGGTCGCTGCTCAGTTCCTTGCTCGCGGTGCCCACGCCCCTCAGGCTGTTGATGACTATCCTGCTGAACATCGTGCGTTCTGGCGTGTCTCCCTTGCCCGACAGGTCGAAAGAGTCGAAGAACCAGTTGGTGAGCGCGTCTGCGTCCTCACCCAAAGGTCTGCCGATCGTCCTTATGACTATCTTCTCTGTCTTGGGCATGCTCTAATATATGCCTGCTCTAATATAAAAATATTTGCTTTTTTCCAAGAAAAAATTGTAAATGGACTCTGCGGGATTCGAACCCGCAACCCCCTGCATGCCATGCAGGTGCGCTACCGTTACGCTAAGAGCCCAGCGATGAAACTAACCGTTTCAGATTTAAATGCCCTTCTAGGGCGCTAGACCGGGGAGACAAAGAGGATGTTCCCGCCACGGAGCAGTATGGTTCCGAGCTTGGTCCTCGAGCCGCCATCGTCACCCAGCTCCTCGGCCTCGGCGAGCACCATGTTCATGTGCGCGTCGAACGAAGAGACCTTGCCCCTTATCCCGGTGCCGTTCTTCAGCCTGATCAGCACGCTCTGTCCTATGGACTTGTTCAAGAGGTCAAAGGGTCTTTCCGCCTGCATAAAATCACACAAAAATACAATGACAACTATTTAATGCCTTGCACGTCACTTCTCCTTCTTCTTCGCTTCCTTTCTCTTTATGGTGAGCTTTACCGAGCCTGTGCCCAGGGGTATCTGCTTTCCAACAAGTATGTTCTCGGTGACGCCGCGCATGTAGTCTATCTGGCCGAACGCGGCCGCGTTTATCAGGTGCTTTACCGTCTCCTCGAATGCCGCCTTGGCGAAGACCGACTCCTTCCTGCCCACCAGGCCGTGCCTTCCTATGCTCTGGATGGTTCCGTCTGCGGTCATAGCGTCAGCGATGAGCGAGATGTGCCTGTCGTTGACAGAGATGTCCTGGTCCTCAAGCGTCTTCCTCAGTTCAAGCGCTAGCGTGTTCCTCGCAGCCTCTATTCCGAAGACCCTGTACGTGGCGAAGAGGTCGTTGGTGTATATTCTCGATGGGTCGACGCCCTCGACCTGCATCACCGCCTCTATGTTGCTTCCGGCGCTCTCTATGTAGAACTCGCCGTCCTTCGCCTGAGTGACCATCGCCCTTCCCGCGCCCTCTATGCCGTTGACTATCGACTTCGATGCCTTCACCGTTATCGCTCTCACGTCCTTCGGAGTCTTCGTGTGCGCGCTTATGATTATGTTTCCGTGCTCGCCCACCTTCGTCTCCACGCCGAGCTCCTTGCCGAGCCTCGCGGCCACGGATCTCGCGGTTAGGTCGGCAGCCTGCATGCTCTGCTGGTTGAGTATGATGAGTATCTTGCCCTTTGAGAAGCTCTCGACGGACCTGCGCATGACGCTGCCCATCTTTATCTCGCTTATCTTCTTCGCCACCTCGTCAGCCTTCGCGAAGCTCTTAGCGTAGCTCTCCTTCAGGTAGATGCGCATTATGGGAGAAGAGGGCATCTTCTTCGCGTCCAGCAGCTCGATTATCCTTGGCAGGCCTGACGTGGCTATGGCCGTGGCTGCGGCACCTACCATGTGGAAGGTTCGCAGTACCATCTGCGTTCCAGGCTCTCCGAGCGACTGCGCGGCTATGACTCCGACCGGCTCTCCCGCCTGGACGCTGCTATCGTAAGTTTCCTTTGCCATGGTCATTCCTTCTTCTGCTTCAAGAACTCAACCTTCGTCGGGTCAATCGCGTCTCCGCCATAGATCGTCTCTATGACGTTGTTGTTCACGTCTCGAACTGTGTTGTCCTGGAGCACGTAGTAGTCCTGCAGCGCGTTGGCCAGCCTCCTCTGCAGGTAACCGCTCCTCTGCGTAAGCAGTCCCTTCTGTATGACCGTCCCTCTTCCTCCGACCGCGTGCATGATCATCTCCAGCGGGGTGAGCCCGTCCACGAACCCGTTTGCCACGAATCCGTGCGCTGCGGAGCTGTTGTCGTTCTTGCGTATGTGCGGAACTACCCTGTTTGTGTAGTAGCCGCGCTTTATCCTGCCTCCCTCCCTCGTGGCCTGCTGGCCCAGGAACATGCTCATCTGCTCCATGTTGAGGATGTTGGCCCTCGCTCCGGAGTTTGCCATGAGCATTGCGAAGTTTGACTTGTCTGTGTTCTTGTTCAGCATCTGTATCGCCTGGCCCCTTGCGAGGTCGAGCTCCACCATTATCGTCTGCTCCAGCGACTGGCGCAGCGTCAGCCCGAGCAGGGGCTCCAGCTTCTTTTCCTTGTACTGCTCTATCAGGTCCGCAACCTTGCCCTGCGTCTCGGTTATTGTGGATGCCTTGTCCTTCTTCAGCGCGTCGTTGAGCATGTACTCCTTGACACCTATCGTGACGCCGAACAGGGTGGTGTAAGCGTATGAGAGCCTGGATGACTTTGTCAGGAAGTCCTGCAGCACGTCGAATCCGTATCCCATCACTATCGCCGCGAAGAGCTTGTTAGACCTGCCCTCTCCGTACATCTTCTTGTCCACGACCCCCTCAACCAGCTCGCCGTCCTTTATCACGAACTTTCCGCTTCCCTGCTGCGCCTCATAGTTGAGGCCCTTGGGGAAGAGCATCGAGAAGACGCTCTTGCCGCTGTACGTGCCGTTCTTCGAGTGCTTTGGCAGCTCCCTTATCCCGGCGGTGCTGAGCAGGTGCTCCGCGTCCTCCTTTGTCAGGTAGTTGTCATCCTGTGTGAGCATGAACGTGCCTATGACGCCGTCCCATCCGTTTGCGATTATGACAGCGCCGTCCCTGGGCGAGAAGATCTGGTTCTGCACCGCCATGAGGTACTTCGCCTCTGCCTGCGCCTCCAGCGTCTGCGGTATGTGCAGGTTCATCTCGTCCCCGTCGAAGTCTGCGTTGTACGGGGCCGTGGCCGGGTAGGTTATCCTGAACGTCTTGCCTGGCAGCACCTTTACCCTGTGCGCCATGATGCTTATCCTGTGAAGCGACGGCTGCCTGTTGAACAGCGCGATGTCGCCATCCTTGAGCTGCCTCTCGAGTATGTACCCGGGCTTCAGCTCCTTGAGCAGGTCCTCCTTGTTTGTGTCGAGAATGCGCTTGCGCTTTCCGTCCAGGGCGACGACGTTGAGCACCATCGGATACTCGTTCCTCTCAAGCAGCTTCTTGCCGGCTTCGAGGTTCCACTCGGTGACGTAGAACGGAACAGTAAGCTTCTCCGCGATGGCGGTTGGCACCCCGACCTCGTCTATGTCTATGGCGGGATCAACGCTGATCACAGTTCTTGCGGAGTAGTTGACCCTCTTTCCTGAGAGGTTGTACCTGAACCTGCCCTCCTTGCCCTTCAGCCTCTGCGCTATCGTCTTGAGCGCCCTTCCGCTCCTGTGCCTCGCGGGAGGTATGCCGCTGGTCTCGTTGTTGAAATACGTTGTGACGTGATACTGCAGAAGCTCCCAGAGGTCGTCGATGATTATCTGCGGCGCACCTGCGTTTATGTTCTGTTCCAGCCTCTGGTTGATCCTCATTATGTCCACGAGCTTGTGGGTCAGGTCGTCCTCGCTCCTCTCTCCAGTCTCTAGCGTGATGCTCGGCCTCACGTCAACAGGAGGAACTAGAAGCGCGTTGAGTACGAGCGCCTCTGGCCTGCTGGTCTTAGCGTCTATACCTATGATCTCAAGGTCGTCGTCGCTCATCTTCGCGAGCATGTCTCGTATCTCGTCGGGCTTGAGCCTGCGCTCGCCCAGATAGAAGTAGGTAGGCATGGAGAACTTTAGCTTCTCCTGCACAGTCTGGCAGTGGGGGCACTTCTTCACGCTCTTCAGCTTCTTGAGCAGGTCCTGCTCCGCGTGCCTGTCTGCAGCAGCCTCGTTCATCGGCATCTCGGCAGCAAGCTCCTTTGCCATTGCCTCCCTGAACACGCCGATCTGCTCGTTGTTTAGAAGGATGCGATGGCACTTCTGGCACGTGGCCTGGAGAAGCATGTTGATTATCTTCGAAAATTCCGAGTGTATTACAGGCCTGACCAGTTCTATGTGGCCGAAGTGGCCAGGGCAGCTCTTGGCCCGTCCTCCGCAGGTCTTGCATACGAGTCCAGGGTCTATGACTCCGAGCCTCTGGTCTAGAAGGCCGCCGTCTATAGGGTAGCCGTCCTCGTTGTAGGTATCTGGCACGGTGAGCTTGGCTACGCTGAGCTTCTTGATCTGCTCCTGGGAGAAGATCCCGAACTTTATCTGCTTGATTACCTCGGCTTGCATGCTCATTCCTCCATTCCCACCTGCGGCCTTATGTGCAGGCTCTTTATCTCGTCAAGTAGCAGCTTGAACGCGTAGCTTATCTCCACATCGGAGAGCTTGTTGCTTCCGCAGAGAGGGCAGACCTCCACGCGCTTTGCGAAGTCGTGGTAGCCTATGCTGCCGCACTCCTTGCATATTAGCACCGTTGCCTTGTCGCTCTGGTCGAGCATTCGCTCCTTGAGCAGCAGGCTCGCTCCGTATGCTACGAGTACGTCTCGTTCCATCTCTCCGAACCTGAGTCCTCCGAGCCTCGCCTTTCCTTCGGTAGGCTGGTGGGTGAGTATCTGCACAGATCCCCTCGACCTTACCTGCATCTTGTTGCTGACCATGTGGTGCAGTCTGTTGTAGTAGACCACTCCCTGGAAGATCTTTGACTTGAAAGGCCTGCCGGTCACGCCGTCATATAGCACCTCCTCGCCGTACTTGTCGAACCCGTGCGCCTCGAGAAGCTTTCCATACTCCTCTATTCTTGTGGTGCCCTTCTCCGAGAAGGCCGTCCCGTCCATCCTTGTGCCCTTCATGGCACCGGCCTTGGCGCCGAGCGTCTCAAGCAGGTGGCCGAAGGTCATTCTCGCAGGTATGCTATGAGGGTTGAACATCAGGTCTGGCACCACTCCCTGCTCGGTGAATGGCATGTCCTCGTGAGGAACCACGAGCGCGACCACTCCCTTCTGCCCGTGCCTGCTTCCGAACTTGTCCCCGGCTTCAGGTACTCTCAGGCTCCTGACCCTTACCTTTACGGTCCTTGTCGCTCCAGGCGACTCGGTGAATATGACACCGTCTACGACTCCGTTGTCTCCTGGCTTCAGCGAGACCGAGTCGTCTCTGGTCTTCTCCTCAAGTCCTCCGGCTCCTATGCTCTCTTCCAGGAATCTAGGCGGTGCGACCTTGCCTATAAGCACGTCGCCCTCGCCGACGTTCATCTCCGGCTCTATTACTCCGTCGTCGCTAAGTTTGGAGTAGGCGTGTTCGCCGAGATAGCCCTCGGTTGTCGCTGGCGGTACCTTTATCAGGTCCTTCTGCCCTCCAGGATACCTCCTCTCCTCGTCCGAATACATCTTGTAGAACATGCTTCTTGCCAGGCCCCTATCCACTGCCGCCTTGTTGAGCACAACCGCGTCCTGCATGTTGTAGCCGTAGTAGGTTGAGGTTGCGACCACGAAGTTCTGGCCCGATGCGTGCTTGCTCAGCTTCATGCTCTCGTAAGCTGTCGTGGTTATCATCGGAGCCTGCGGATAGAAGAGTATGAATGCCCTGGACTCGAACCTCAGGTTGAAGTTAGTAGCGTAAAGGCCCTGCGCCTGCTTGATGTAGCTCGCGAACATGAGGTGTCGCGGTGCGCTGTTCATCTCTGGGAATGGGGCTGTGTTGACAGTCACTCCGAATATCGAGACCGGATCCACCTCCAGGTGCGTGCTCTTCTCTGTTATGTCGGCCTCTGTCATCGCGACCAGCGCGTTCTCCTCCTCTTCAGCGTCTAGGAACTCGATTATCCCGTTCCTTATCAGGTAGCCGAAGTCCACCTCCTTCTTCTCCATCTTCTCTGCTATCTCCTTGGTCAGCTTTGACTTGCCGTTCTCGACAAGCACGTACGGCTTCCTTACTCTGCCCCTGTCGGTGTTGATGTGGACCTCGTTCAGCTTCTCCAGGTAGGCGACGTTTATCTCTCCAGAGAACACGCCCTTGCGCCTGGCTGCCCTTACCTCGCCGACGTAGGCGAACGGGTCGGCCACGTAGCCGATCGCCCTTCCGTTAAGGTGAACATAACATTTCTCGCTTACCTTCCTTGCCATGCGATCAATCCTCCTCTATCTTGCCAAGCTCCTTGAGCTTGCCCTCCACGAGTTTCTCGTCTGCCCCGACGCTTACCTTGGCCATTATGGCAAGATATTTCGTAAGTCCTACGTCGAGTCCTTCCGGGGTCTCTGACAGGCAGATCTTCCCCCACTGCGTGCCGTGAACCTCTCTTGCGTTGAAGTGAGGATGCTTCTTCGCAAGCGGCGACTTTACTCGCCTCAGGTTCGTGTATGTGCTGACAAGGTTCGTCCTGTCAAGCACCTGCGACACTCCCGTCTGTCCGGCAACCCATGTGCCGGTTCCCATCGCGTAGCTTATCTTCTCTGTTATTGTCTCTGGGCTGATTATCGTAGGTATGCTGAGCTTCCTGCCCCTTGCGCTCGCCCTCTCTATCTGGTACTTAACGTCCTTGACGAAGAACCTGAACGCGTATGCGAAGAGCTCTTCCATGAGCTGGCCCGCGTACTTGACTCGCTTGTTTGAGTAGTGGTCCTTGTCGTCCTGCGGCGCGAGCTTGTTTGCAACTATGCTCGTGCGCCTCGCCATCTGAAGCAGGTATCTGCCCTTGGCCTTCCTGTCCTCAGGCTTTGTGCCTATGTGAGGCAGAAGGTAGGTGTCAATCTGCGTCTCTGCGCGCTTGACCTGGTACTCCTTTGCCTGGCCGGGCGCGGAGAGCTTCCCCATCTCGAGCAGCGAGTCGCTTGGGCCGAGCTCCTTGACGTCCCCCTGCTCAGTGTTCAGAAGCATGTCGTTCCTGTACTGGGGCACGTCGCTCGCGGATTCTACCATGTCTGCGACCTGCATTCCAAGGGCGCGCAGCAGCAGCGTCATGCCAACGGCCTTGTGCAGCGTGGGGAACTCGACGCTGAATATACCGTTCTGGTTCCTCGAGACTACGGTCCTCGCCCTGAAGCCCGGAGCAGTTGAGAATACCTTGCTTGTAGTCTCAGCGCCGCCCTTCTCCTTGCTCGTGATTATCCTATTAGGCGCCAGGTCCTCCAGGCCGATCAGCACACGTTCGGTGCCCTTGATTATGAAGTAGCCGCCAGGGTCTTCCGGATCCTCCCCGTTCTCTATGAGCTGGTTCTTTGTAAGCGTTCTGAAGTGGCAGAGATTGCTCCTGACCACTATGGGCAGCTCGCCGACGAAGACCTCTCCGTACGACGCCTCCTTCTCTATGCCTCTTATGACTGGCACGAACTCGAGGAACATTGGCGAGGAGTATGTGAGGTTCCTGAGCCTAGCCTCGTTAGGCAGTATGCTCCTCCTCGAGCTGTCGGCCTCTATTACCGACGGCTTGTCCAGCCTTATCTTTCCGAGCTTGAGCGAGAAGCCTTCCACGCTAGGCTCTATCGTCCCCTGCTGGTCTATTATCTTCTGTATGTCCTGCTCTGCGAAACGGTTGAAACTGTCGATCTGGTGCTGAACCAGAGAGTTGGAACTAAGGTAGGATTCCAATATAGTGTTCTTTCTCATTGGATCTTGCCGTTTATTTCTCGACCACGTACCTGTAGTGCTTGTAGCTCTTGCCGAAGTCCTCCCTCTCTATCTCTATCACGTCGCCAGGTTTGGCTTCGAGCTTCTTCGCCTGCGGATCGGTCACGAGTATCTTGGGGAGGTTGTGCGTTCCTATGCCCAACGATGACAGCATCGCGCTGACATCGGTGTGGCTCATGATTTTGTGTATTGGTACGAGCTCGTGTTCCCGTTTACTCAACAATCCACCTAAAAGAAGGGTAGGACTAACGTTATCGAGAGTCTAAAGTAGTATAAGTAGGGAAAGGTATATATAGATGTTCATACGCGCGGAGAGTGCCGGTATTGACAGCCAGCATGCCTGCGTCTTTAGAGGGTTGCGGCGATTACGAGTGCCTCAACGCCTGGAGCAGATCGCTCCTCTGGCGCTCTATCTCTCTGAGTATCTTGCTTACCTCCCTTGCCCCAGTGCCTCTTTGTTCTTGCCGCGCAGGTCTACCTGAGTGGAATGTGTGCCGTTCTTCTCCCTCATCAAGGCGTGGTCCCCTCTCATGCGCACAACGTCGAATCCCTGCCTGCCGAGTGCTTTTACCGTATCTCTTCCAGAGACCACGATTCGGCTGTTGCCACCATCCCTTTTGGGCATAATCTTCTCTGCGATGATGTTATGGAACTATATAGGTGTTACTTTTGTTTTCGCAAAATGAGCACAAGGACATTGACAAACTTCGACGTACAGTGTGACTGTAGAAAATGCTTAAATATCAGGAGATGCATATTAACTTTAGGTTGAGGCAATGGCAAACATTCAGGAATACGTGCCCAAGTGGTCGGTGTCCGACAACGGTACACCGAGGTCATTCGGTTACTGAAAGCCACGGCCTAAGAACACAACCCTTCTTTTAACAAATCTCGCTCGGCGCGGGTTCGGGGATCCTGCTGCTGAGACCGTTAAACAAAAAGCAAGCGCCATCTCTGGCTGCTGCTCCTTGGCTTGGCAAACGAAAGGTGAATGGAAATGATGGACGATGATGTGTTTGAACTGCGTGAGATGCTTGCACGGCGCTGCGCCGTATGCGAGCGCGAGCTTGCAGAAGGCGAGGAGAGGGTCATCCTGCCTGCATATGTCCAGGAACGCGACGCATACGTACGCGACGGAATGGCAGATCAGAGGATAGCGTGCGTCGAGTGCGCCATGAGCCTGAAGCACAAGGAGAAAACAAGGATGCACACTACAAGAGCCAGCGAGGAGAAGCGCGTGATGGCCTTCCTTCGCATGCTGCAGTGAATGACTGGCGCTGCCGCTCCTCTTCGGCAGCGCTAACTTAATATAAACTGTAAGCGGAATAGGCTCACGGACTGCAGGTGATCTATTGCTCGTAATGGGAATTGAGAGCAGCGCGCATACGTTCGGCGTTGGGATAGTAGATAATGGCAGAATGCTCGCCAACGAGAAGATGATGTACGACGTTGGGACGCACGGCATGATACCGGCGAAGGTAGCTGAGACGCACGTGAAGAACGCGGGTACGGTAATAGAGACGGCGCTGGGCAAGGCAAAAGTCTCGATGAGGGAGATAGAAGGCGTAGGCTACACGAAGGGACCTGGCATAGGGGCATGCCTGCAGATCGGACAGCTTGCTGCAAAGACGATAGCAATAGGGCTCGGGGTGAAGATAACCCCGGTCAACCACGCAGTCGCGCATGTGGAGATAACGAAACATGAGTCGAAGATGAAGGACCCAATAGCACTATACGTGAGCGGCGGCAACTCGCAGATACTGAAGCTCGCCCAAACGCCATTCCCGCATTATCAGATCCTTGGTGAGACGTTCGACGTGGGAGTCGGCAACATGCTTGACGCATTTGCGCGCGAGATAAAACTGAAGCCAGCGTGGGGCTCTACTGTTGCGAAGCTGGCGGCAAACGGCAGGTACGTGGAGATGCCGTACACGGTGAAGGGCATGGACTTCGCGTTCACCGGCTTGCTGACATACGCGTCTGAGCTGGCGGGGAAGAGAAGCAACGAGGATCTCTGCTACTCGATACAGGAGACCTCGTTTTCGATGCTGTGCGAAGCAACCGAGCGTGCGCTGCTCTTGACAAACAGCGACGAACTCGAGCTATGCGGAGGCGTAGCCCAGAGCTCAAGGCTGCAGGAGATGCTGAGAAGCGTTTGCAAGGAGCATGGAATGAGGTTCGGTGTCGCCAAGAACGAGTATAACGCAGACAACGGCGGCATGATAGCATACGTGGCGGAACGCATGTTGAAGAAAGGCGCATCGGAAACGATAGCCAAATGCGACATACAGCAGAAGTACAGGATAGACAAGGCGGTGGTGGTATGAGGAAGCTGAGCGAGGGGGCGGAGGCGAAGGTCTTCAGCACACGGCTGTTCGGCGTCGATGCCGTGGTGAAGCAGAGACACGCGAAGGCTTATAGAATAAAGGAGCTTGATGAGACCCTGAGGGCGACACGCACAAAGAAAGAGGCGAAAGCGATGCTGCGCGCCTACGAAGCAGGAGTCAATGTTCCGAGAATCTTGGGAGTCGGTAAATTCTCGATATACATGGAGAGGAAGAGCGGCAGGCTTATGAAAGACTCGCGGATGAAAGATATGGATTTCAGGAAGCTAGGAAGCCTGCTGGCCTTGATGCACGGTGCAGACGTGGTGCACGGGGACTTCACCCCGGCCAACGTAATGATCCACGGAAAGGAGCTGTGCGTGATCGATTTCGGGCTCTCGGACATAAGCAGCAGCGTTGAGGACAAGGCACTCGATCTGCTCCTGATGAAACGGTCCGTAGGAGAACCACAGTACAGGATCTTCGCGAGGGCTTACGCTAAAGGCCTTTCCAATTCGAAGCAGATACTCGCAAGGCTTGCAGAGGTTGAACGCAGGGGACGCTACCAAACGCGAACTCTCGCGTGACTACAGTTCGCCGACCCTCCTCTTCTGGGCCCTCTTCATTCTCTTCCTGCGCTTCTTCTTCCACTTCCAGCGCATCCTTCCTTTCTTCTTCCACTTCCTAGGTATGCTTCCCAAGCGTAAACACCAACGATGTCAACATCATTTTTATTAGTGTCTATTTATATTAAGCTGTGGTTCGGTGCACAAAGGCATAGCTGCGTATTTCATCATATTGGTGCTGCTAGTCATAGCCGCGTTCTACCTGTACTCATCGGGCAGCGGAGGCAAGCACCAGACCAGCACCATAACCACGTTCACAACAGTGCCAGGTTCGAACACCACGTTCACAACCACCATAGCCGGAGGGACCTCCAACTCCAGCACAACCACGCAGAGCACGAGTACCGTGTACTATGCGGGATGCGTGTCCGGCAGCCCTTCCGTACAGATACCTAACGGCAACTTCTCAACTGGAACGTACGCAGACTGGACGGAATACGGGCCGGGCTTCGGTTCTGCGCCGTTGAATCTCAGCAACGCGAACAACCAGGGATCGTACTATGCTGCCCCATGGAACGGATACAACGGCAACTACGCAGCGACTACATACACCACTGGGACCGCTCTGCAGGCGGGCAACCTCACCTCTAAGCCTTTCTCTGTGACGCAGCTCTATCTCAACTTCAAGATCGTGTCCTCGGCGAGCTCATCGCTGTATGTTGAGATACTCAGGGACAACAAGAGCGTGATAATCACGCACTACAACACCTACACATCGCCTCCAGGAATCGAAAACCAGCAGAGCACATTCGTGAACGCAAGCATACCGCTGGCCTCATTCCTCTGCCAGAATGTAAGCATCAGACTTGTAGCAGGGGTCACGGGATCTTCGGAACTGGGCAAAGGGTACATTGCGGCAGGAGACTTCTATCTGAGCAAGACGCCTGGCACAAACCTGAGCCAGCCTGCAAACCAGACTATATCGGGCTAGGCTCGGTCGCGCTCTCCGCTTCTCCGGAGTTTCTTCCCCCGCGCTTCGCCTGCCTCCCCGTGTTTGCGTTCGCAAAGAGCACATCAGCGTCTTCGCCGTCGTTGTGGTCCATCCACGCCTTTATGTAGAGTGCTATGTTCTTGAAGGGCTTGGAGTACCTGTCTGTAAAGCTGTAGGCGCTCTCCTCGTGCTTTAGCATCCCGACGTTCACGCCGTAATCCAGGTACCTCTTCCACGTGGCAATCGGCAGGGAGGCGTCGCAGTCCTTGAGCCTCAGCGGCTGCTTCTTCTTCACCTCAAGCAGAGCCTTCGCAAACCTGTATGCCCGAGTCTCGTTCTCGAAGTATATCTTTGCCAGTTCGCGCACGTTTGGGCTCTTAAGCTTCTCCCTGAGCGGTGCGTCTTCGAACTCCCAATACTTGATCGCCATACTTCGTATTCCATGGTTTAGAAATTTTAAGCTTTCTGTCAGGTCAGTAGTTGCCTGTGTGTTTTGATGGTACTCACTTGGGCATGAACTTCGAGAACTGCTTGCGTACGTTGCGGTCGTTCTTCATGAGCTTGTACATCTTCTTCATCTTGTTGAAGTCGGCTATCATCTCTCTCACCTCCTTCTCAGTGGAGCCGCTTCCGTTGGCTATGCGCTTTATTCTGTTAGACTGGCTTATCAGGCTGCCTTCCTCCCTCTCCTGAGGCGTCATCGAGTCTATTATCGACTTGTACCTCTTGAGCTTGTTCTCGCTCTGCTCCAACGCCTCCTTTGGCGCGGAGACGCCCAGGGACGACATCATTCCGCTCAGCGGACCCATCTTATTAAGCGCCTTGAGCTGCGTGTAGAATGTGCTGTAGCTCAGTTCATCGCTCTGCATCTCCTCCGGCTTGACGTTCGCGTCCTTTATCGCCTGCTGCACATTGGCCACTAGCGACTCGAGGTCAGGCATGCCCAGAAGCCTTCCGACAAACTTCTTAGAGTCGTATAGTTCGAGCGCGTTGAGCTTCTCTCCAGTTCCTATGAACTCTATGCCCACCTTGGCAGCGCTTACTGCGCTGAGTGCGCCGCCGCCCTTCCCAGACCCGTCCAGCTTGGTGACAATGACTCCGGTAAGCTTCACCGCGTTGTCGAACTCGCTGGCCTGCTTGCCCGCGACCTGACCTGTGTCCGCATTGATTACAAGCGTTTTCTCGTCGGGTTTGAACTCAGCGACCAGGACCTTCAGCTGCTCTATCAGCTCGGAGTCCAGCGCGTTCCGGCCGCTCGTGTCGCAGATTAGCACCTTCTTGTCCTTCAGCGCCGATTTCGCCTCCTTTATTATCTTCCTTACGTCGCTTTCTCCCTTTATCCCGAAGAATCCGACTCCGGCCTGCTTAGCGAGAGTCTCGAGCTGCTCGTATGCTGCTGGCCTGGATACGTCGCAGGCTATCAGCGCGCTTGACAGGCCGCGCTCCTGGTAGTACCTGGCTAGCTTTGCCGATGTGGTCGTCTTTCCAGAACCGTACAGGCCTAGAAGCAGTATCCGCTTCGGCTTCATTACCGGCTCGAACGATTCGCCCATGAGGCTGATGAGCTGTTCGTAGAGCATGTTGGTTATGTAGTCCTTTGCGCTTACTCCGCCGGGGATTTTCTCCTTCAGGGCTGCGTCCTCGAGCTTCTTTGTGAGCGCGAGCACCAGCTCCACGTTCACGTCCGCGGATATGAGGGCGCGCTGCAGCTCCTTGTTGAACTCGCGTATCGTCTTGGCGTCGATAATCGTAGCTCCTGTAAGCCTTGCAATCGCTTTTCTTAGCCCTTCGCCCAAGTCCATGCTCTGCACTTTTATTTTGGGTAATATATTGCCTCTCAATGTTTAAATACAGTCACAGCACAGAAGCGATCATGGAGAGAACCGTGGTAACCAATGCGAGTCCTATGGAAGCGCTTAGAGCGCGCCAAGCGCAGGACACGTTGATAAGGGTGGGCAGGGACCTTGCGGGGCTGGCTGACGAAACAAAGCTGAAGAACCCAAGGATAAGAGACAACGCGTTCGTGAAAGCAGCTGAGTCTCTCAAGAGAAACCCGATGCTCACGCACAAGACTCTTGCAAAAGCGGTTTTCTATCTTGCGTTGGAGGAAACGTCTCCGGAAAATATCAAAGACAGCGACGTGGTTCGCACGCTGAACACTGTCCTGGACCAGAATGAATCATGGTGGTTCACGCTGGCACAGACACTACGCAGAGAGTTGGCAAACGCCCACCGCTAGGGAGCAGGCTTTTATTCCTTAAATCTCATCATTAGTCGAGGGCTCGTAGCTCAGCTTGGTTAGAGCGGCGGTCTTATAAGCCGTAGGTCCGGAGTTCAAATCTCCGCGGGCCCACTGTAGGGATTAGCCGGTTACGCGGCGTTGGGACCTTATGCTTTCCTGCTCCAGGGAGAATGTGTCCAGGGTTCTCAGCAGAGATATCATGATCTCGTGGTCATTGTTTTTATCCCCGTGTGGAATCAGGACTATCTTTGCACACCCGCCTGCCCAGTCAAGATTCGCGCTGACGAAATCAAACTTACGCAAGTTGGGATCATCGACGCCTTTGATCAGCACCCTGTAGAGGCGTAGCTCTTCGGCGAGACGGAAGAAAGAGTCTAGCTGCCTGTAACCGTCCTTGTCCTTAGAGTCACCAGGATAGACTGTGAAGGTGAGCCGCTGCTTCAGGTTCCTTATGCCTATCAGCCTGGCCTTCTTGTCCGGCGTACTTTCTACCGCCACAAACGCTTCGCTGAGCTCATGCGGGGCGTGTCCTTCCTTCTCTGCGTTAGGGCTCATTACCGAACCTTCTCTGTGATTTTATAAATAGTTTGGCTTGATGTAAGGTGGCTGACGTAGCGGTCAGCTCCTGACGCTTTGTTTTAGCGGGATGCTGATCTCGATCACTACCTTGAACTCATCGTGTGCGCCAATGGATCTGTTGTACCTTGAAGCCTTGAAGATTAGCTCCGGATTGGCCTCTGACTCAGTTGCCCACCAGAACCACATCCGTGTGTTCTCAGTGTCCATGAGAATTTGGTGCGCTTCGGTCATCCCGACAAGCTTTTGCGGGATCTGTATTGCAGATAGCTGCATGTCAAAGGGCGTATTGCTGAGCCGTTCCAGCATGCCTATGGTTTTGGCGAGTTTCGCACGTCTATCTATGCCGAGATCGGCTATGACGCTGGGATGTACTTTGAACTCGTATATGGCCTTGTTGTCAAGCGTCTCCGCGCTGAAGTCTTGCTTGTCTGCGAACGCGAAGCGCATTGTTGCGGAGTCGGCGCCGTCTCTGGAAACCGATACCAATACCTGCTCAAGCGCTTGGGTAAAGAGCCTCCGTTCGCCGCTCTGAAGCCAGTAGTGCATGCTATCTGATAATGTCGGCTTACCTTCCTATAAATAGATTTCTATAATTTTTGACGTATTAACATTGTGAAAAACTCTGAGCTTTCACGCAAAATTGCGATTGGGAGGATAGGAAGGCTTGCCAAGCTGGCTGAGGACAGGACCTTGGAAGGCGATACGGCTTCGAGAAGGCTGGCAAAACGCTACGTTGACTTGGCTCGCAGGATAAGCCAGCACTACAAGGTGAGCATACCCAAGGAACTGAAGCAGCGAGTATGTAGGAACTGCGGAAACTTTCTGGTGCCCGGGGTGAACTGCACTGTGAGGCTTGTAAGTTCACGCGGCTATGCCGCCTATGTGTGCGAGTGCGGTGAGGAAAGGCACATATTCTACAAGAAGGCACACTGATTACTGCTCTTCCTGAATAAGGCTCGAGACAAAATCGGCTATGTTATCAACGCCGGTGGCTGTGACTATGTTCTTGTCCGCAACCACGAAATCCTGTGCCGGTTTGCCCCTGTAGAGTACCACCAGCTTCTCCGTCTCCTCATCCGTCTTTGCTATCTTGGCGTCCTTGATTATGTTCGCGCGGGCGACTACCTTGATCCCGTTGCCTATGCCGGCTATCTTCCTCTTGCTTTCGTGGAAAGCCTTGAGAAGATCCAGGAGGGGCCTATAATCGTAGAGCTTAAGCGAGTCCACCCCTGGGCCGTCGGCTACCAGAATGGCGTCGAATGTGTTGGGCTCAAGAGCCTGGGCCTCTATCTGCGGCTTGACAACCGCGCCGTGGTATCCCGTGCACGGCTTCAGGGAGAGGCTGGCAATCTGCGTCTCTACATCCTTCTTTCCCAGAAGCAGCTGCAGGTGCGATACCGTCTCGTCCTTGAAATCGCGTGGTGCAATGAGAATCGCTACTCGCATTCTATCATGGTTATTTGTCTATAAAAGAAAATAAAGCTTGCCGTTACTGCTGCCTTGGCCTCTGTGCAGGCTGTGGCTGCTTGGCACCTTGGTTTGGAACCAGCCCCTTTCTGTTCCTTTCGAACACATAGATGAAGATTCCGGCAAGTACGAGAAGCTCTATCACGTTCAGGGGCGATAGGATCGATATCCTTGATGCAACGCCGTTGCTTACTATCGCGCTGCCCTTCATGAGGAAGTAGGTTGCGGTGGCATTGGCAAATCCATCGGGAACGTCGTTTATCGTGAGCATGCCGTCAGGTCCGGAGTACATGGTGGTTTGGGTTCCGTTCTTGAACGTGATGGCCACAGACGCGTTGATCGGAAGGCCAAAGAGCCCCGTGGTTCTTAGTGTCACGTTGTATATTGGCAGAGGTACGTTGACCGCCTCAGGGGAATCCTGAGTGACGTCGGTGCTTGCCGCAATCCACACTCCTTTGTAGAATGCTCCAGAGATGACCGCGGTTGAGTTGGCCTCGAGGAATGGAGTGGCGTTGACCTGCTGACCGTTGACTAGGTACTGGGAGACGTTGACTCGTTGGCCAGATGAGTCTACACCGAGTAGCTCGCTCTGGTACTGCCACAACGCGCTTATGTTGAGCGGGCCGTGCACCAGCGTCTGGTTTGCGGTTCCAGTGGCTCCATTGCTCCACTTCTCGAACCTGAAGGGCTGCGCTCCGTTGCGCAGGAATGTTGAGTTTGCTATGCTGAACTTAACCTCGCTGCCGTTTGCGTACCATCCAGCACCGCTTGCGAAGCTGTACGGCGAGTTGACGTTCACCCAGTACTGCTTCTGCCAGTTTGCCGTCTCGGTGATGTTGGCGGTCATGAGCAGCTGGACGTTGTTCTGGCTGCCCGAATAGTATCCAAGGCCGCTGCCCGTCCACCCAGTAAACACGACACGGGTATCGTTTGTCAGGTTTATTGCTGAAGGCGCCGAAAGCTGCTGCACCGTATATGCTATGTATGATATCTTGCTTGAGAGATTGCCGTACTTGGAGTTGATTGCGAGCGTGTATCCCAGGCTCCAGAGCTTGGTGCTGTTTGTCGATGTGGACAGGCCGGACCCCACCATGAAGTAGTTGGTCCTGGAGTCGATCTCCTGAACGCCATACGGGTTCGCCAGGTTCTTCCTGCTGCCAACGCCGTAGTTGATTGTGCCGTACGCGGTCTGCACCGGCAGGAACATATCATACTTGTATGCGGAGAGGTTCGCGAAGATCACGGGCTTCATGTACGTCTTCGCGTTGCTCGTGTTTGCTATCTCGCCTATTGCGAGAGGGGCGTATGGCCCAGAGTCTGCCGCGCCAACATTTACGCTGCCAACGGTCTTGTTGTTGAACTTGAAGTACCAAGTATTACCCAACGAGTAGAAGGAGTAGGTATTGAACGTCCCGTTGGTCCCCGCAGAGCCGTCTGGGCCCGTGGAGCCGAAGAAGGTTGAGTTGTTTCCAGGAGGGAAGTACTCATAGAACCATTCGGCATCGCCGGCCTTGACGAATGTGCTGCCGGCGCAGCCAGTCGTGGTGCATTCTGTACTGAGATTTCCCGTCTGGTTAGATATTGTGTAGCCTATCTGCAGGAATGCGCCGTTGGAAAGCGTTTCGCCGACCCAGAATGCCATAGATCCGATCGAAAGGTTCTGCGTAGTTATGGTCTGTATCTGCACGCTAGCGCCGTTGTTGCTGTTCGAATTGCCAGCAGCCCTGGCTCCACTCTGAAACCAGTATTCTGCGTGGGCCACGCCTGGCAGTGCTAAGAATGAGACGAATACAAGCAGTACAAACAGCTCAGACTTTCTCATTGTCAAGTCCTATTTCATTTAACTTCTTAATTGTTTGCTCCTTCATCGTCGCGTTTAGGCTCTTCCAGTCTATCACCGCGGTTTCCGGTTCGATGTCTGACCTTTCCAGAGTCTGCGCTAGCACGTCAAGATTGTCTGTGCCGTCTTCGTTCAGTATCGCGTACTTAGGCATTATGTGAGTGAAGGCGTATCCTTTGGAAAGCGCTAGCCCCGAAAACTTCTCAGGGTAGTGGTTGCTGCCTATTCCGATCGCCGTCTTCTGCGGGATGGCATCTCCATCAATCGCATCGGTGATGGCGCCCATTGTTGCATCCGCGACAAGTGCTGCGGCCGCACTGCTTTCTATCATTGAGTCACTGCCGCCGCTCTCGGCGAAGAGGCAGGGGGTCTTGAGGAGGGGTCCGTGGTGCGTGGCCTCGAACGTCTTCTCTACTTGTTTGTCTATGGCGCTGATTCTTTTCAGAACCGCAAGCATTAGCGATGACGCAGCCCACGAAAGCTGCTTGGGCTTTCCTCCAAAATCCGCGCTGCCTCTCCAATTTCCCAGAGAATGCGTGGTGAACGCGTCAACCGCGGCTTCGCTCTTGTGTCTGCTGAGGAATACGAGCGCATCGCAGCCGAATTCATCTGCGAAATCCGCCATGAATGGAAGTACATCTACCTCGTAGATGCGCAGTTCGTCAGTCTCGTACCTCAGGTACTTGTGGTCTTCGATCTTCTCGAGCTCGTGTGTCTCGATTATGCGTGATGCCATGTTCGCGCCTACGACATCAAGCTTAGAATAGACGATGCCTATCATGGACATGCAACGCCAGATAATGGGAGCTATGGTTTATAGTTATGGTTGGCGCTGCAGGAGTTCGTCGGCATAGAAGCATCTGCCGTGCGAGCGCTTCTGTCATCATGCTATAGCTTATATATTTATCACGTCAACAAATAATTGCAAGGGGGTCAGATGTCTTTTGAGCTAAAGCTAGACAACGCCAGATATTGGAGAGATTGCGTTGAGGCAATCGTGAGTCTTGTTGACGAGGGCACATTCAACATAGGAAAGGAGGGAATCTCGCTGAGGGCGATGGACCCATCAGGCATAAGCATGATCTCGTTCAACATGCCGAGCAAGGCATTCTCGAAGTATGATATTGACAAGAGCGTTGATATCGGGCTGAACATAGACAACCTGAGCAAGATAATGTCGAGGACAAGGGACGACGAGGCGCTGATGATAAAGGATGCAGACGGCAAGCTCCTTCTAGAGTTCATAGGCGCGAAGAGCAAGCGCAGGTACAGGCTCCACCTCATAGACGTGAGGAAGAAGGACGACAAGGAGCCGAAGGTCGAGTTCGACGCCAACGTAGAAGTGGACGGCGAGCACCTCAAGAACGCGCTAAAGGACGCATCGCTGATCTCATCGTATATCGCATTCAAGGCAGGCAAGGGCCACTTCACCATAAGCGCAAAGGGCGATTCGGGTGACCTTGAGGAGCTGAACGAGGTGGACGGCGCAGGCATAAAGAAGCTTGACGCGAGCAAGGACGCCGAGTCTGTATTCAACCTTGAGTTCCTGGAGAACATGGTGCGTTCGAGCCCGATGGGCAACGCCATCAAGCTCTCGATAAAGAGCGACCAGCCACTCAAGCTGAACTACAGCATAGGAGACGCTTCCGTAACCTATTTCCTCGCTCCGTACGTAGAGGAGTAGGCTACTGCTTTCTTGGTTTTAGTATCACTGCGAGCTCATGAGCTGCGGCGCGAAACTCGTCCTCTTCCTCTCTTGTGTCGTATTTGACAGCAAGCAGGCTTTCCGCCTCTGACCAGAGGCTCGGATTAAAGGTCACGCTATTGTCGAGCATGTCAAGCCCTATCTGGCCTGAAAAGACCCACATCGAGCCAAGACTACGTTCAAGATCAACTGACCACGGTGCTATTCTGGTGTCAAAGGTCACTCCTTCTAGTACCTTCGGGTGGCTCTTGCCCACCTCATAGAACGCTTTGTGTATATCTTTCATGCTGGCATCAAACTCGTTCACTCCTTCTTGTTCCCTCACAAGCCCGAGAAGTATCGTAAATCTCTCACCGGGATACTTTGCGGCCAGCACCGTAGCCTCCAGTACTTTCGCCTCCTGTTCGGCCAGTTTCCTGCGCAATGAAACCATAGCGACTCCGTTTTACATATGGCACGCAATCTTATATGATCTCTTATTGGGTTATAAACCTTGAATCCTACATAAAATCATGCAGCTGGACAAACTCGACTTTGCCTACAAGTACCCTTTTTCCAAGGAGGCAAAGGAGGTAGTGGCGTCTCTGAACTCAACCGCGGTGGAGGCAAAGTACATCCAAGAGGGCATGTCGCAGCTCAACGGGCTCATGAAGTACGGCCGGATAACCCACGAGAGGGCGAGGGGAATAACCGAGGTAAAGGTCAGGTACATAATGGGCTACGCGTATGCGCGCATGCTTGTGAGCGCGCTTGGGGACGGCTACTCTATATCAAGGTTCGCGGCGGCTGAGGCAGATTCATCATCGGAGTTCCTCGCACTGAGCGTTGACGACATGCTCAGGATATGCAACGAGTTTGGACTTGGAGTGGAGCGGAAGCAGGCTGAATTTCTGATAGGATTTGAAAGTTTTGTGTCTGTGCCGAAACGCGATGCTGCGGTACGGCTGATAAACCAGAAACTCTCCAAGGGCACGGTTAGCGTCAGCGTGAGCCAGCTTCTTGCCCTGGCGCGGGGTGTCATTGAGAGAGAAGTGGCCAAGGGACTGCCGATAGAGAGGAAGCTACTGCCGAAGGAGGTGGTAGAGGCCGCAAAGTCGCTGAAGCCCAAGGAGCGCAAGGCTGCCCTGGGTGCCAGAGCAGGTTCGTATGCATGGATAGAGAAGCTGTTGGCTAACCCCATAGCCGACGTGCGGCACAGGTCTGTCAACCTCATACTAGCGCCGTATCTTGTCAACGTTAAGGGCATGGACGAGGAGAGCGCAGCGAAGGTAATAATCGACTACATAGAGCGCTGCAAGCAGATCAACCCGGCAACGAAGATAAACGAGTCTTACATAAAGTACCAGTGCAAGTATGCCAAGAACAAGGGCATGAGGCCGCTTTCGCTCACAAAGGCAAGGGATCTGCTCAAGGAGGTAGCGGAATTTGAGTGATTACATGGAAGTAAGGAAATCAATCGGGATGTGCCACGTCTGCGGCAGGCTCGCATCGAATTCATGCGCGAACTGCGGAAAGCTGGCGTGCGACAAGGACTTCGATTCCAGGCTCGGCATCTGCATGGCCTGCAAAAGAGGAAGGATGATGGTCAAATAGCGAATCAATTGCTTGACAGTCTTATTTTTTAACTGGAATGAAGATGTACTTGCTAAGCAATGCGCCAGCTAAGCCAGAAAATCCGGTGATAAGAAGAAGAGTGAGGCCCTGCCAGGCGAGGAATAGAGCTCCTAAACCTGTTAATAATGACGGCAGGATAAATCCTAGGATAGGTATGATAAAACTAGAAAGCAGCACCGACGCTTTTCGGCTTTTTGTTATTGCACCTATAGCAAGTCCGCAAAATACAGCGCCGAGTAGAAATCCAGCCACAATACTCAACACGAGTCCTGCAAGGATGCCTAAAGCGAAGCGTCGAACATCTGCCGTTAGGTCAACTGTTCGAGATACGATGTAATACAGCAAAGATCCAAGCACTACCACAACGATAGCGATTAAAACCTGAGTGTTTAAGAGAGAATTCACGGCGCTATTTAAACTGCTGTTTTGTGGGATTACTGTTATGTTGAAAAGAGCATAGAGTAACAATGATAACATTCGATTTAACGTTTGAATGCAAGCATTTAAGTCTTTGGGCTGATTTAGTTTTGTTGGAAATCTGATGCGCTTTTGCCGTGCGGAAACGCCTTGCCGTTTGACGCCTCTACGGGCAGACCCGTCTCTTCAGATATCTTGGCCAGTTCCGCAAGCTCTATCTGCCTGTCGGTGAACAGTTCAACGTATTCTATGTTCCCAAGCTTCGTCATCCTTACCTTGAACGTGAGCTGCTGGAACATGCCGCTGCGGTTTACGCGCAGCTTGATGCTGCCCTGTCTTATAACCTCCTCTGCCTTACTTGAAAGTTTCATGCAATCTGTACCTGCGTTAGTTAAATGCCAACGAATATTAAGATTTTGAGCCATTACCTTATCTGATGGCTGACCAATACCTGCAGATGCTAATTTTTGCCGCGATAGCGGTCTTCGTCCCCTTATCCACGCTGATGTTCTCCAAGATGGTAAGGCCTAGGAGCGACAACAATGATGTGAAGACGCTAACATACGAGAGTGCGGAGCAGAGCGTGGGGCAGAAGGTGGAGGTGATGCACGAGTACCTGCACTATTTCGTCGCGTTCTTGGCTTTTGAGATAATAGGAGTGATCGTTATAATATGGTCTACATTTGCAAGGAGCGTGCAGAGCTCAAGCGGCCAGTATATCGTGCTGCTGGTCGTGTTCGGCTTTGTGTTTGAGGTATTCCTGCTGGGAATGAGCAGGAGCAAGGTGAGATAGATGGAAGTATTGAGATGTGGATGCAGGGTAGAAAACGGAACCTTCATAGTGGGAGACAACTGCGCGTACTGCAAGGAGTGCAACACAGTAGCGGAGCTCCACCCGTTTGGGGATATGAGGCTGGACGAACTGGAGGGGAAGTGAGAGCATGGAAGCGCCGCCTTATGAAAAGGAGAGGTTTCTCAACGCCGAGAAGGAGATGAGCGAGCTCGTGCGCGCCTCGATGTCTAAGTACGAGAGCAAGCCGAACGTTATGTTTGCAAAGCTCTCGGAGGTAAGCAAGGCGCTCTCGAAAGGGCTGGTGAACTGGTCCAGGGTCAGGTCGCTCTGGCCCCTGCAGTTCGGACTCTCGTGCTGCGCAATGGAGCTCATGGACTTCGGGTCCGCAAGAATAGACGCCGAAAGGCGCGGATACCTATTCTTCAGGGCGACGCCCAGGCAGGCGGACGTGATGGTCGTCGCTGGCTGGGTCACCAAGTCGATGGTGCCTGAGATAAAACGGCTCTATGAGCAGATGCTTACGCCCAAATACGTGATTGCTTACGGGGAATGCGCTACTGCCGGGGGGCCCTGGTGGGAGAGCTACAACATAATCAAGGGCATAGACCAGGTGCTGCCGGTGGATGTGTACGTCGTGGGCTGCCCGCCCAAGCCCGAGAATCTTTACGCAGGGTTCATGAAACTGCAGAAGAAGATTGGTGGAGAGATTGAAGATTGAGAGAAACGAGATCACGCAGAAGATCAGCGCAATGAAGGCGCAGGGCTACTCGTATCTCATCAAGATAACGGCTGTCGATTATGAGAAGTACATAGAGATAGTGTACATGCTCAGAAACATGGAGCAGAACAAGGACGAGACGCTGGAGGTTGACGTGGATCCGTCAGATGCGTGGATACCGACCGTAATTGACCAGTTTGACGCGGCGGACTGGTACGAGAGAGAGCTCTTCGAGATGTTCGGGGTGCAGGTCAAGGGCAGGCACGTGGAAAGGCTGCTGCTTGAGAAGTGGGACGGGAAGCCTGCTCCGCTCAGAAAGAACTTCGTATGGAACGGACCGTACGAGACTGGTAGTTGAGATGGTTACTAGAATCAACATAGGACCTGTGCACCCGAGCACTCACGGAGTGCTTCGCCTTGTGGCAGACATAGACGGCGACACCGTGGTCAACCTCGAGCCGCACATCGGTTTCCTGCACAGGGGTGTCGAGAAGCTCGTGGAGACCAGAATGTACATGCAGAATCCTCCGTACATGGAGAAGCTGGACTACGTGGCCCCCATGTCGTACGACGAGGCATACGTGGCTACGGTCGAGAAGGCGATGGGCGTGGAGGTGAAGGAGAGGGCGCAGTGGGTGCGTACCATACTGCTTGAGCTGCAGAGGATAGCAAGCCACCTGCTCTGGCTCGGCACGATGGCAAACGACGTGGGCCAGTTCTTCACCGTGTTCATGTGGACGTTCACCGACAGGGACAGGATACTGCGCCTCCTTGAAGAGGCGTCGGGAGCAAGGATGTTCTACGTCAACATGAGGATTGGAGGCCTGATACGCGACCTGCCTCCCGGATTCGACGAACGCGCACGCGAAGTGCTTAGCTATATTGAAAAGAAGATGAAGAAGTACGAGGACTTTCTGGAGAAGGACCCGCTCTTCACTGAAAGGATGAAGGGCGTGGGGGTGCTGAGCCGGGAGAGGGCCATAGCGCTGGGGGTCACTGGCCCTGTGCTTAGGGCGTCTGGGATAAACTATGACGTAAGGAAGGACAACCCATACTATGTGTACGACAAGCTTGGCTTCCAGACACAGGTAAGGAGCGATGGGGACTGCTTTGCGAGGTACAAGGTCAGGATGCTTGAGATGACTGAGAGCATCAGGCTCGTTAGAGCCGCGCTGGACAAGATTCCAGAGGGAGATGCGCTTGGAATGCCCGTGAAGCTCATACTGCCGAGCGCGAAGAACAGGATGGTGACGCTCAGCAGGGAGCTCCCGCGGGGCGAGTGCCTCATGTATATGGTGGCAGACTCGCAGAGGCCGTATAGGCTGTCTATTCGCTCGCCCACTTTCATCAACCTCGCCGCGCTGAAGGAGATGTCGAGGGGCTGCAAGACCGCGGACATATTCGCCATAAGCGGCAGCCTGGATCTCATAATGGGAGATGTGGACAGGTGAGATGGTGCCGATACTCTCTTTGGCTTCAAGCTACCTGAACCTGACAGGAACCGCCGCAACCATAGTCGACACGCTCGTGTACGCCATAGCCGTGTCCGTACTGATAATAGCCTTTGATTACATCTTCGGGTGGCTGGAACGCAAGACGATAGCAAAGATACAGCGAAGGCACGGACCAACGTATGCCGGAAAGTACGGACTGCTGCAGAACATGGCTGATTTCGTGAAGTTGCTCGCTAAGGAGCACGTAGCCCCAAAGAGGGCCGACAAGCTGCTGTTCCTGAGCACTATACCCACGATGCTTGCCCTGACCATCTTTCTGGTTTTCCTGATCCCGCTCGCCCCAACGCTGATCGAGACAAACGTAGGCCTCGGACTGCTGGTTGTCTTCGTGCTTCTCTCGTTCATGCCGTTGATAATATTCGCAAACGGTTTCGGGAGCGGAAACAAGTTTGCTGCGATAAGCGCCCAGCGTTCCGTGGTGATGCTGCTCAGTTACGAGGTGCCTCTCATCTTCGTCATAGCAGCGGTTGGCGCGCTGGGAGGAAGCTACAGCCTTGCGGGGCTCGTAGGAGCTCAGAACCCGTGGTGGTTCGTAGTGCTCATGCCGATAGGTTTCGTCGTGTTCTTCATAGCGATGCTGGCTGAGGTCGAGAGGCCTCCATTCGACATACGGGAGGCTGACAACGAGCTCATAGCTGGTTGGCTTACTGATGTGAGCGCACCCTATTACACCCTCGCGCTCTTTCTCGATTACAGCCGCATGCTCCTCGGCAGCCTGCTCATAGCAATACTCTTCTTCGGAGGATGGAGCGGCCCTCTGCTGCCGCCTTTCGTATGGCTGCTGCTGAAGGCTTTCGTGATAAGCTTCTTCATAATGATAATCAGGGCCACGATGGTGCGTATGAGGATAGACAGGTTGCTGCGTTTCGGATGGGCGCTCCTGCTGCCGTTATCTCTGATTAATTTAATACTTACCTATCTAGTATTTATCAGGTGACCCAATGGTTTTGAAACCGCTGCTTGAAAGCATAAAGAGTCTGGGAGAAGAGAGGTTCACCGTTGAGTTTCCCGAGACCAGGGAGGCCCTCGACGACCGCGAGAGGTACCTGTTCAGACTGGACATGGACACATGCATAAGCTGTTCAGCGTGCGAACGCATCTGCCCGAACAAGACAATAACCATGGTGGAGGTCATAACCGCGCGTGGGCCGAAGGTCATGCCCCAGATAGGGATAGAACGCTGCCTCTTCTGCGGGCTCTGCGAGGAGGTCTGCCCTCCCAAATGCCTGACTCTCACGAAAGGCTATGAGTTCGAGGAGTACGACAAGAGGAAGTTCATCAGGAGGCCCGAGGAACTGCAGGGATAGGCGATGCCTTTCGACCTCATATCAGCAGTCGTTGCCGCCATAACCGTAATATCAGGAACCACACTCTTCCTCCAGGGGAGGCTTACACGGTCCGTAATCTTACTTGCGATGGCCGCGGTCGGCAGCTCTCTCATCTTTCTCTATCTTGGGCAGACCCTAGTCGCGCTGCTGCAGCTGCTCGTGTTCGTCGGTGGTCTGTCTACATACCTCATCGTAGCCATTGCGGCTGAGGAGAAGAGAGCGAGTATGCGCAGCGGAGTCGCGTTCGCTGTGGCCGCTGTGCTTATCTCGGCGGGGCTGCTGCTTGCGCTGGCGGGGCTCCCCGAGGCTCAGCCCTTAGGAAACAGCTTCTCTGCTGCGGCCGAGACGGCGTTCTCGAGCTCATACGGCCTGCTGTTCGTATCGGCGTTCCTGCTGTTCGCCACAGCGATAGGCAGCGTGGTTGTCATAAAGAGGTTTGCAAAGCTGGTGGTCTGATGATAAGTCTCCTGATAGTTGCCGCGGTTGTCCTTCTTGCTGTAGCGCTAGCCGGCATAATCTCCGACAGGCATTTCGTGGTGATAATGCTGGCCGTAGAGCTCATGCTTATCGCAAGCAGCATCCTGCTGGTATACTTCTTCGCCTCGGCGCAGGACCCTGGATCTTCCGCTGTCACGATGATAATCGCCATATGGACCGTGGCCGCAGTAGAGGTGATAACGCTCATAACGTTCTACGTGTTCATGAAATCCAGAGGCTTCGACTTCGATGTCACGAGGCTCTCGAAACTAAAGTGGTAGCTTGACGCCTTTCATAATACTTGTTCCTTTGCTCGTTGCGATATTCGCAATAGCGCTGGACAGGAGCTACAGCAGGGCAAAATACGTTGCCGCTGCGGCAGCCCTTCTCAGCCTGGCACTATTTCCATTGGTGGGCAGCGGAACCCAGAGCACCAGCTGGTTCTCCGTGGGCAGTACGTCAATTACGCTGACAACATCCGTGCAACCGCTGAACTCGCTGCTGCTGCTTGTGGTAATGGCGATAGGCGTACTCATAATGGTGTACTCTTGGGGGTACATGAACCTGCCGAGCGAGCAGAAACGCTACTACATAGAGATGCTTGCGTTCGAGGCGGCGATGCTGACGTTCGCGATGGCCGGAGACTTCATAGTGCTGTTCATAGCATGGAGCTTCCTCAGCATGACGAGCTACCTCCTGATCGGGTTCTGGAGTAACAGGGAGAGGGCCACTGCGGCCGCAAGGAAGGCGATCACCGTGGTGCTGATAGGAGACATTGCGCTTCTGGCATCGATAGTCATGTTCCAGAACATCTTCGGAAGCCTTCAGTTCAGCGTAATACTCTCGGGAATAGGAGGAAACCCAGTAGCCGCTCTTCCGGTGGCGCTTCTCTTCGTAGCGGTGATGGCAAAGTCTGCGCAGTTTCCACTGCAGGAATGGCTGGCTGACGCAATGGAAGGCCCAACTCCTGTGTCGGCGTACCTGCACAGCAGCACGATGGTAAAGGCAGGAGTCTTCATAGTGCTCGTGCTCTTCCCGCTCTTCCAGGCAGCAGGCCTGCTGCAGGCGATACTTGTAATAGGGGCCATAACAGTCTCTATTGCGATCTTTGCCGCTGCTACAGAGAACCACGTAAAGCGTGTGCTTGCCTACTCTACTGTGGAAGAACTGGGACTTATGCTTGTGGCGATAGCCAGCAACGCGCTCCTTGCGGCAATTTACTTCTTCTTCGTGCAGAGCTTCTACAAGGCGCTCCTGTTCTTCAGCGCTGGCGCCTCAATGAAGGCCACCGACAGCGAGAATCTTGACGAGATAAAGGGAATGAGCAGCAACAAGCTCCTCCTCATAACCACCGTCTTCGGGGTGCTTGCTCTTGCAGGATTTGTCCCGTTCGGGGGATTCTTTGCGGATGTGGGCCTTGACTATGCCTTCTCCACAAACCTGGTTACGTACGCACTAATATCCCTGGTCAGCCTGACCACCAGCTTCTTCATATTCAGGTGGTTCTTCCTGCAGGCCAGGAAAGGCGCGAACAGGCAAGCTCAGCTCAACTACTCGGCCACGCCACGAAGTATGAGCTACAGCATGGCGATTCTTGCCGTAGCCGCACTAGCGTCAAGCGCGGTCTTCTTCTTCGTATCAGGGATATTCACAGGCGAGGGCGGGCTTCCGATAGGCTCCAGCCTTACGATGAGCGATGCGGTGATAGAGACCGCGCTGGTTGCGATTGGCGCTGCAATAGGGTTCTTCCTCTATCTGAGGAAGAGGAAGACTGCACAGCCAAACCGGCTTACGCGCCCAGCCTACACCGCGCGCGCGGTTAATGCTGCGTACTTCCACTTTGCAGGGTTTGTAGAGGCGATCGCAGAGGCAATGGATTACACTGATATGAAGATAAACGGAGCGTTTGACTGGGTAGGCCACTTCACGATTGGGATTGCAAGAGGGGCAAGAAGGTTCGCGAGCGGAAGCATAAACGCATATGTGGCGCTCTTTGCGATAGGGATGGTGGTTCTGGTCATAGTGGTGGTCATCTGATGCTGGAAGTCTATGCGCTTGGAGCCATGCTAGCGGCCCTTGCGATAGGCAACGTGCTGCTTAGCGCAGCAGGAAGGAAGCTTTGGCAGCTGGCTTTCAACGTTGTGGTGCTGGGCGCGCTAATCCCGGTAAGTTATCTCCTGCTGGATAGCAACTCCGTCTACTTCGGAATCACTCTGATAAGCCAGTTCTCTGCGTTCTTCTTCATCCTCTTTGCAGCATCGATGCTACTTCTCAACCTCCTCGCCTATTCGAGGGCGAAAGGCTACGGCAACTTCGCCCTGCTCGCGTCGTTCGGGATGGTCGGGATGTATACTGTAGTGTCATCGACGTCGCTGATAGGCATCTTCCTGGGACTCGAACTCATGAGCATACCCAGCGCGTTCATAGTGCTGCTGTCCAAGAGGGACAGCATCGAAGCCGCGACCAAGCTTTTCATAATGGCCTCGATAGCCATAGCGTTTATCTCGTTCGCGATCGTGCTGGTCTACGGAGCGGTAAACTCGCTAACGCTGACAGGAGCGCAGCAGAGCGGCGTCATGTACTTCGCTCTCGCTCTGTTCATAGCATCCCTGGGGTTTGAGGCGTCTGTGTTCCCGTTCAACGTGCTGCTTCCTGACGTATACCAGGGATCCGCAGGTTACGCTACAGCGATGCTTGGAGGCCTCAACAAAAAGGTGGGATTGGTTGCGCTTATGCAGGTGCTCGTGCTGATATTCATCGCCTTCCATCTCGCGTTCGTCATTGTTGCGGCTCTTGCGGTGCTGACTATGTTCTACGGAAACCTCGTAGCGCTTATGCAGACGAATTTGAAGAGGTTGCTCGCCTATTCCTCGATATCGCAGGCAGGCTACATACTTATCGGGATTGCGGTCGCGACGGATGCCGGGCTGGGCGCCAGCATCTTCCAGATTTTCGCTCATGCGTTCCTGTTCATAGGCGCAATGGCCATTGTTTCGTGGCTGGAGAGCAGGGGCAGGGAAGACATCAATGGGCTGCTCGGACTTTACAAGGAGAACAGGTTTGCGGCCATAGCGCTGACCGTGTTCATGCTCTCATTTGCAGGGCTGCCGTTCACCACGGGCTTCGTCGGAAAGTTCCTGATCTTCCTGAGCGCGGTGAACAACAACCTAGTATGGCTCGCGGCTCTCGGAGTAGTAAACAGCGTTATCTCGATCTTCTACTACGCCAAGGCCATTACTGCGATCTACACGAACAAGTATGGAGCCTACCACCTTAAGCTAGACATACCCACGCTTGCCGTTGTGACGGTCTGCCTTGCTGTAACGATAATCATAGGAGTATACCCTCAGCCAGTCATACAGCTTGCAACTGGAGCAGGGAGTGCCCTGCTGGCCGGTCTGCCGTGACTAGCGCTTGCCGTACCTGCTGAAGAACGCAAGATACCTGCCCAGCACCATCGCTGGCGCAGACGGCCTCGCCTTCTGGATCAGCACCATTATGTCTCCAAGCTTTATGTTCAGCTCGTTGCCGGATATCAGGCTTGCTTCCAGCGTGTTAAGCTTTACCTGCCTGCATATGTTTGCTATGTCTGCTCCTGTGTATCCTTCTGTAGAAGCGGCAAGCTTGGCGAAGTCCACGTCCACGTCCAGAGGTGCCTTCTCGAGGTTCAGCTCGAAGATCTTAGCCCTGTCCTCAGCGCCGGGAGGCGGCATAAAGATGAGCCTGTCAAACCTGCCCGAACGGAGTATGGCAGGATCCAGCGCATCGGGCCTGTTTGTCGCTGCTACTACCACAACCCCAGTGGTGTCCTTTATCTTGTCGAACTCCTCCAGGAACTCTCCAGCCAGCTGCAGGCCGTTCTGGTGCGCCGTGTCACGGGAAGGGACTATCGCATCTATCTCGTCCACGAAGACTATCGCGGGCGCGTTCTCCTTGGCGCGGTCGAATATCTCCTTTACGGCAGCGGTGGCCTGGCTGGGCCCGTACTTCGATATGTCATAGCCTGATATGGAAAGCACGTGCACGTCTCCTATCTCGTTGGCCACAGCCTGCATGAGCATCGTCTTGCCGGTACCGGGAGGGCCGAATAGGAGTATGCCCTTTATGTTTCCTATGTCATACTTCTTGAGAAGCTCTGGATGCAGTATGGGCACCTCTACTGCTTCGTGAAGCGCAGTCTTCGCGTCTTCGGCGTCGACAACGTCATCAAGGGTTATCCTCTTCTCGTCCTCCACCTTGCTCTCAGGGTGCATCCTCCTCTCATAGTCTAGCCTGAATGTGTTGTACTCCTCTAGCTGGGCGAGCGATGTTGACGGTTTCGTGCCCTTGATCACGTGCACCAGGTCTGACATTTTTATCGCCAGCACCTCACGTTTTGATACTGCCTTGTCTCCAACCTGCCTGCTGACCTCCTCGCAGATGTTCTTTATGTCTGCAGCAGAGAACCTGTTCGTGAGGCTCGCGAGCTTCGGATAGTCAATGTCCTTGGCGATGGGAAGGTTTGTGAGATAGTGCTGGAAGATCTTCTGCCTGCCGGGCTGGTCCGGCAGCGGCATGAAAAGTATCTTGTCGAACCTTCCTGGTCTGAGGATGGCGGGATCGAGCAGCTGCGGCACGTTTGTGGCTCCCACGATGGCAACGTCCGATACTGCCTTGAAGCCGTCCATCTCGCTGAGCAGCGTGGTTATGAGCTCCATCCTTCCGCCGCTGTCCTGCCTGTCCCTCCTGCCCGCGATGCTGTCTATCTCGTCGAAGAAGAGGACGCATGGCGCATGCTTCTTCGCGGTTATGAATATCTTCGACAGCGCCTGCGAGCCTTCGCCGGCGTACGGGGAGAGAAGCGACGAGGCGCTAACGTAGAAGAATCCGGCGCGGATCTCGTTAGCCAGAGCCCTCATTATTAGCGTCTTTCCAGTTCCTGGAGGGCCGAACAGCAGTATTCCCTTGGCTGGCTTGACGTTGTACGCTCCAGATATCTCCCTGTGCTCTATGGGGCCGAGTATAGCCTCCTTCAGCTCCTGCTTCGTCTCGTCGTAGTTGGCCACATCGGCCAGAGTCTCTGAGGTACCGGTGGTGAGGTCTTGCAGGGCCACTCCGAACTTTCCAAGTATGTCGCGCTTCATCACATCGAGCGCCTGCACCACCTCTATGTCCATAGATTCGAGGGCGAAAAGGAGCACGGGGGTCGCGATGAAGCTGACCAGCACCAGTAGGTTGAAGTCCATTCCTTGCATTCTTGCAAAGATAAATGCGGATACCGGAATGACGACGCCGAACAGGCTGGCGATGGCTCCTTTGTATGGCGAGCGGCTCTTGATCGCGTAGTTGGCTACGCTGAACGCCACGAATATCCACACGATTAGCTGCAGCAGCGTGTACTGGATGTCATAGGCAATGGCAGCTCCGGCATAGAAGAACGCGTTGAACAGGTTGCTGACCACCTCCGTGCTGACGAACGTGCCAAGAGACGATGAGAGGGCGCTGAAGAAGTTGCCTATGCTGGCCGCAGGCTTGGTAACCGCGAGGTACTGCTCAAGAGGATGCCCTTGGATCAGCGCGTGGCCCTGGAGCGAGTTGTAGATTATCGGGGAGGCAACAGGCACGTTGGCCAGGTTCGAGACCATCGCCACTATCAAAATCACCAAAACGCCTATCACTGCGCTCCTTCTGAAGCCGAGGACAAGCACCGCCAGGATGAATCCAGGAATCTCAAACATCAGCCCCAGGTAAGAGAGGGGGAGCGATGCCAGAGCATAGGCGTACGCTATCGACCTGTAGTGTTTGTACCCAAGGAAGAGCGATGCGCTTATTATCAGAGTGACTATCCATGCGAGCAACGGTGCCTGGTATATGATCATCGGCAGGGTAAGCAGCAGCAGCCCCATCAGCCCGACCGCGGGTATGAGATAGGTAAGCGCGAAGACGGTTACGGCAAGAGCAATGAAGACAGGAAGCGGGAAGAAGGGAAAAGCTATGCCAAGGCTGAGGAAGGCGAACGTCGTGGCTATGGAATCGTGGAAGTTCTTGTTGGCCATTATCTGCTTCAGGAAGTCCTTCAGCCAGTAAACTGAGAGAGGCAACCGTATTCGCATGCGTGATGGCGAGTCATCGTCATTCTGAGCGTAGCTGTGCTGCTGCGCACCGCCTCCCCTCTTCGTGCCCCCGCTCCTCGGCATAACCTTTACTCTCATATGGCTATATTATTAATATTGGCTAATTGCTATAATTATGTTTCCCGCAGTAGCTCAACGGCAGAGCGCTCGCCTGTAGTTTTTGACTGCTTCTATCAAGAGAAGAAAGCGAGATGTTGCTGGTTCAAATCCGGCCTGCGGGACTCACAGGACCAATAGCGGCGACCAGATGGCAGACGTTGCGTCTTTGCTCGGATACGGGGCTGGAATCCTAATAACAGTAGCGTATGTGCCGCAGGTTGTACGCGCATATCGCAGCAAGTCCACCAAGGACCTATCTAAACTGTGGCTCGTGATACTGGTAGTCGGCGACCTGGCATGGCTTGCGTATGGAGTTGCGCTTGCTTCTCTGCCACTCATTGCGTCGAACGGAGTTCTTCTTGTCCTCACCGCAGCACTGCTTGCGATGAAGCTCAGGTACGGCTGAAAGGCGGACAGCAAATTAACACTTATAAACCTAGAACGAGAACTCATACTGCGCCTTGGTAGTGTAGTGGTCTAGCATACGAGCCTGTCACGCTTGTGACCCGGGTTCGAATCCCGGCCAAGGCGTCCTATTCTTACGCCGCAGCGCCGGGTTCGAAAAAGCAAGATGGTTGCACCCTAGCTAGATTCTGATTCTGCGGCCGCAGAGCTCAAACGTCGCGTTGTCGCACAAGCGTATTAAAACTTACGCTACATATCGACATCATGGTGTCAACAAAACTTCTGGGAGGCGTCATAGCGGCAGTCATAGTAATCGTAGTCGTAGCATTGGCGTTTACTTCTCTCCATAAATCAAGCAATCCGCAGTACCTTATAACATCCTCCGCGAACAGTACCGCAGCTTATTCGGCCGGGCCGTACCTTACCTCCGGCCAAGCTGAAGGATTTATAGGCCCTGTGCAGACAAGCGGCATAAAGGCGCTTAATACCTCCGCTGCAATCGCCAATTTCAGCAAAAGCTTAGTAGCAAATGCGAGTGCAGTGTGGGTGGCAATCTACGCAGATGCGCGAAACGCCAGCATTTCTGAGGAGGTTGTAGAAGCAATAAATTCTAGCAAGGCACAAGCAATGTATAGTTTAATGACGGCGTCCGCACAACAGCATCCCAACTACAACTTTGGCACGTATGACAACATGGCATACGTTGAAGTACCATACAACCAGACCACACACACCGCAGGGTTTATGGGCTGGAAAGGGCGCTATGACGTCTTAGCATTTATATCAAATGTGAGCGCGGTGAACGTTACCAACCTAGTGCATGTAGCGGCAGGAGACCTGAAATGAGATGGCCGAAGCTCAAATGCCACATGGTTGCCTCAAACTGGTTGCACTCCTGGCTAGCTAAGTTCTGGCTCTGCAACAAGTCCAAAGAGAGGGATATAACACCTAAAGAAGGCAGATTTTTATTGGCTTTATGGCCGACCGAAACAAATTTGCCAGTATGATGAAGAAATGATGTTTTGGTGAGACTATGAACAAAACAGAGATAGTTAGGCCGAGGCGTAATCCTTTGGTGCGACGCGGGCGCGTATGCAGGTAAATCTGCTTTGAACTCTGCTTTAAAAACTTTCAACCCCAATTTCAGTACATGGTGGGTTGATGCAAGAGATATATGGCAAGCCTTTGACAGAGACCGAGGCGAGGTCGCTGGTGGTGAGGGACATAATGAGCTATCCGGTAGTGACTACTCACGAGAAAGCGAGCATCAGGGAAGTGGCGAAGCTTATGAAGAAGCACAACGTTGACGCGGTTGTGATGACCGACAAGTCCGGCGCGCCTTCTGGAATAATAACAGAGGGAGACATAGTGAGGAGACTCGTGTCAACGAAGAGGAACCTGTGGTTCGTCAAGGCGGCGCACGTGATGAGCAAGCCGCTCATAACGGTAAGCAGAGACATGAGCATTGAGGATGCTGCGAAGTTCATGGCGGAGAAGAAGATAAAGAAACTATGCGTGGTTGACCAGGGCAGGAAGCTGATTGGTATGCTCACCACAGAGGACATAACGAAGAACGCCGGCTACCTCATCAATGTGCTTCAGGAAGTTATACATACCGGCTACTACATGGGCCTGCTGTAACTCGCTGGCTAGGCGAACGGCGCGAGGAGTAGGAATGGCGCGATACCCAGTGTGATCGTTGAGATAGCGAGGAAGACCATCGCAGCCTTTATGCCAATTCCAGGGCTCGAGAAAGGCTCGATCGCTTTTGACGCGCTGAAGAACGCTCGCTCGATCACCAGGAAGAAGAGTGCTCCGATTATCAGCACTGCGGCAAGCGGCACCACACCCCCAGCGCTGTATGCGCTGAAAGCTCCAATGAAGACAAGCAGGTCGCCCACAAAGCCGCTGGTCAGCGGTATGCCAACAAGCGCAAATGTTCCGAAGACAAAGCCGTAAGCCAGTGAAGGAAAGTTCTTCACCACTCCTTTTATCTTTGCCACCAGCATCGTGCCGTATACCTCGTCTAGCGTTCCGACGATGAGGAAGAGAAGCGATATGGCGATTCCGTGGCTCAGCATCGCGTATATCCCGCCCACTATCCCCACCCGGGTCAGCGAGGCGATTCCGAGAGACGCGATTCCCATGTCAACGATGCTTGTGTAGGCGATCATGCGCTTCAGGTGCGCCTGACGCATCGCCACCAGCGCGCTGTAAAGGGCGGATATCCCGAAAAGCACCGCAAGGGGAAGCGCGTAGCTAGATGCTATTGGCAGCATGAGAAAGACGAGAAGCAGGCCGTATCCGCCCAGCTTCAGAAGTATGCCGGCAAGTATCATGCTTCCTGTGGTAGGCGCCTCGGTGTGCGCGTCTGGCAGCCAGCTGTGGAATGGGAACACTGGTATCTTTATCAGGAATGCCGTGCCCAGGAGCACGAGTGCCAGAAGCTGCAGGCTCTGCGGCATCGTGCCCGCCTGCGATATCACCGATGCTATCTCGAAGGTATGAGCAGGCAGACCGGAGTATATCACAAGTATGCCCAGCAGGAGCAGCAGGCTTGCAGCAAGAGAGTATATGAGGAACTTTATCGCCGCGTACCTCCTGTCGTAGCCACCGAAGATGTAGATTATGAAGAACATGGAGATCTCGCTGATCTCAAAGAAGATGTAGAACAGGAAGAGGCTGCCTGCAAAGAAGACACCAAGCACCGAGCCCGATACCAGCAGGAAGAGCAGGCCGTATATGCGCTGCGACTCTTTGATGAAGCTCCTGGCAACCAGCGCAGAGGCGAGTATCACTATGGCGGCCATCACGGCGAATATGTTGCTGTACTGAGTCAGTGCAAGGCTGAAGGTTATGCCAAGCGTCTGTATGTATGTCTGGGAGAACGAGAGCGGCGCAAAACCTGAGGTAAGGCCTACGTACGCTGAGCCTATCACTGCGAAGAAAACGGCGATGGAAGAGACAAGCGCAACATTGAACGAGTGGCGCTCAGGGAGGACAAGCAGCGGAATGACGAACAGGAAGGGAAGGAGTACTGAGAGCAAGAGCAATGGGAACATCAGATCACGCGCGCCTACTGTCTATACCTACCTCAAAGCTTTTATTTGATCACGCTGGGAGAAGGGCGGAGCACGAGCTGAGATACGATACTATACGACATCGGAACAGGAGAGCGTGCGGATCAGCTTGCAGCGTCTATGCTTCCTTCAGGGAAACCGAGGTTGACGAGCTCCTTCTTCGCCTCTGCGATATGCTCCCCCTGAAGCTCTATGACTCCCTTCTTGTGGGTCCCGCCGCAGGCAAGCTTGTTCTTCAGCGCAACGGTGGTCTTGTCCAGCTCGTCGCCAGCGAGTCCCTCTACTATGGTGACAAACTTGCTGAACTTTGCCTTGGCCTTGTAGATCTTGATGCGTTTTGTAGCCTCTCTGTCCAGTATTTCGCAGACGCAGATTTCCTTTGGCAGACCGCACCTTGGGCACATCTCAGGCATTAGTTGGCAACACCTTTCTCTTTTAGCAGCGTGAGGATCTGAGCCCTGGTCCTCTTTATCTCCCTGACCTTTACCTTCTTGCTCTGCACTCCTGTGGCCGCTATCTTGCGCTTCTCTATTGACAAATCGAGGGTGAGCTGCTGAAGCTTGTTCTTAAGCACGTCAACGCTCATTGCCCTTAGTTCCTTTATGCGCATTTCATCATCTATTGTGCATTTGCTTATATTTATACCTTACTTGGAGCCCTCGAGGCTCTTCGGCAGCGCCATCTTTGCTATCTGCCTGTCAGGGAACGATGTCCCTGGCTGGACTATCATCACCTGTATCCCGATCGCCCCGTACTTCGGGTATGAGGTGACGCGCGCCTTGTCCACGAGTTTGACCGAGTCGCCGGCCTTGGGAATGTAACCGAATCTCACCTTTATCTGCTTGGCCTTTGCGCCCTTCGCTGCCAGCTTTCCAGTTGCTATTATCTCAGCGCCGAGGGCTCCGTTCTCCATGACGGTCCTGAGCGCCGAGTGAAGCAGGCTCCTCGCATTCGCTCCCCTCTCGAGCGCGTTTGCTATATGCCTTGCGACCAGCCTCGGCTCCAGGAGCTCGTTCTTGACTTCAGCCACGCTGATCTGCGGATTGTCTATCTTGAACTTGGACTTTATGTCCTGGGTTATCGCGTCTATTGTTGAGCCGCCCCTTCCTATGACCCTGCCCGGGTTGGTCACGTATGCGGTTATTCTTGTTATCACTGGCGTCTTCTGTATCTCCACCCTGGAGAAGCCCGCCCTGCTGAGCGTCTTCTCGAGATACTTTGTTATCTCGTGCTTGACCATTGCGTCTTCGATGAACTTCCTCTCTACTACCATACTATCTCTCGTTTCACTTCTTTGCGGTTGCATCTGCCTTGGCTTCCGCTTTTGGTTCTACCTTCGCTTCGGGCTGTTTGGCTGCCTTCTGCGTCTTTTGCTGCTTCGGCGCGCTTGCTGCAGGCTTCGGCTTTGAAGCACGCTTGGGGTTCCTTACCCTAATCATGCGCTTCATGTTCTCGGTGAGAGAGGACGCATCGGCGTTCGCCAGGCCTATCTCCACCTTTGCATACTCGAGGTCGCTGTGCGTTCGCGCAGACATGCCGTACATTCCCCTGCCCCATGAGGCTGATCCCTTTGATGGCATCCTTCTTGCTATCACGGTCTTGTTTGCAGAAGCGTGTACAACGTAGAGCGCAGTGTCGTCAAGCCCCTTGCTCCTTGAATTCGCTATGGCGTTGAGCAGAATCAGCCTGACTATCTTCGCCGCCTTTATAGGGAAGGCGCCCTTTCTGCCGCCGAGCTCGCTTCTGGATCCCATGTGCTTGTTGAACTTGTGGAAGAGTATGGGCTTCTCCAACGCCACTATTCCCGCTATGACGTCCATGGCGTTGTCTGTGTTGAGATACCTTATCGCATCGCAGACCACGCAGAGGTCCTTGTAGCTGGCGTCGATGTCGTGACCCTGAGCCAGGCCCATCTGGTCGCTTGCTATGTTTATCGAGTACCTCATCACTTCACCGCGAGGAACTTGCTTCCTCTTGTTGCCCTGATTCCTGGAGCTGAATGGACCACTCTCTTCGTAGAGAATGCGAACTCGCCGAGCCTGTGCCCCAGCATCTCCGGAGCTATCACCATCTCCTTGAACTCCTTGCCGTCGTGAACCCCGAACCTCATGCCGACCCAGCTCGGGAGTATGACTGCTTCGCGGAGCTGCGTCTTGACGAGTTTGTTGCCCTTCTTCGCCTCCTCAACCTTCTCAATCAGCTGCTTGTAGCCGAAGCTCATCCTCTTCAGGGCGCGCCTCTCTCTCGCGTTGATGAGCTTGGCGTACTCGTCCATGCTGAGCTTCTGGAGCTCTTCCAGAGTTTTCCCTCTAAAGCTAAATATCCTTGGCATTCTCAGCTCCTCTTCTTCCTTCCTACACGCCTCGCTGCGATGTGTCCTACCTTGGCGCCAGGAGGCGCGTGGCGGGACGTCATGCTAGAGGCACCCTTGTGGTGCTGCTTGCCACCGAATGGGTGGTCGACAGGGTTTGACTTTACTCCGCGGTTGCGTGGCCAGTAAGCATTGATTGCGTGATGCATGTGATGGCTCTTTCCGGCCCTGAGTATGGGCTGCGCGTCTGCGCCGCCTCCTGCTACAGCGCCCACCTGGGCCCTGCAGATTGAGCTTATGTCCACAACCTTCTTCGAAGGCATGAGCACGCTGACAGTGTTCTGCGTGTGCGATACTACAGTGGCGTACGCTCCGGCGGACCTGGCAAGCTTGCCTCCGTCTCCAGGAGTCACCTCTATGTTGTAGACAGGCGTGCCGTCTGGTATCGAGGTCAGGGGCAGTACGCTTCCGAGCGTGACGTCAGCCTGCATACCCTCCTGTATCCTTGACCCTACACGTATGCCCTCCGGGGCTATGAATATCGTCTCGCTGTTGTCCTCGTAGACGACGCGCATGAGCGGAGCCTTGTGTCCGGGGTCGTCGATGAGTTCGAGCACCTCTCCTACCATCTTCGAGTCAACCTTCCTGCTCGGGAATACGACATCGGCCTTGAAGGTGTTTGGAGGCTTCCTGAATGCGTTGGTGCCCCTGCCCCTTCTCTGCATGTGTAGGTTCTTTCCCATTATCTCACCTTCATACCAGCTTCAGCTTGAGCGCTATGTCGCTCGCCTTGAACTGTTCGCTTATCTTTATGTAAGCCCTCTTTCTGTTTCTTGGCTCTATCGCGACGTTTACGCGTGCGACCTTCACCTTGAACGTGTCCTCGAACTCCTTCTTTATCTGTGGCTTCGTTGATCTCATGTCAACCATGTACGTGATTATGTTGTTCCTCTCGATCATGTTGATCGCCTTCTCGGTTGCTATCGGATACATGAGCGCGTTCATATGATCACTGTTTGTAGTTCGCAGTTGACTTTGCTATCCCGTCCTTTACTGATTCAAGCGCAGCCTCAGACCACAGCGTTAGCCTTGGCCTCGCGCCAGGAGCCAGTTTCCCTATGTTCATCCTGTCGACTTCGAGCACGTCAACGCCAGGTATGTTTCTGCCTGCCTTTTCAACGGACTTGGCGTCCTTCGCTATTATAAGTACGGTGCTCCTGAAGTATCTCTTCTTACTCCTCCTTCTTGTGCCGTCGTTGGTCCTGGGCGCGTGCGATCTCTCCATGTCGTCGGCGAAGCCTAGCACTCCAAGAACCTTGGTGAGCTCCTTTGTTCTCGCTATCTTCTCTATCTGGTTCGAAACGACTACCGGGAATGGTTCCTTCTGGAAAGCGTAACTCTTCTTTATCATGGGTGCGTTGGCTGTAGCAGCTACTGCTATGCTCAGCGCCTTGGCGTACTCCTTCCTGTTTATCCTCTCTCTTATTATCTTCTCGACCTTGTGCGGATGGGCCCTCCTTCCCTTCACCGAGGAAGGTATCTTCCTTACGTCGCCTGAGCCTCCCTTGGCCAGCCTCTGCCTGGGCCTCGGAGGTCGTCCTGTGTGCCTCTGTGTTCTGTAGGTTCCGTACCTTCCAGTATAGGATGCGGAGGTGTCCATTCCAGCAAGCAGGTAGTGGCCCTGGGGCTGGTATCTGGCGCTCTGCTCCGCGAGCAGCGCCCTCCTCACTATGTCCTCGTTGAACGCGATGCTGAACACCTCCGGTAGTGTGATCTTCTTCTCCACCTTCCCGTCGGTTTGGTAAACGTTGGCCTCCATTCTCATGCACCCTGCTTTGACTCGAGCGATACGTAAGTTATCTTAGGAACTGCTGACTTGCCCTTCGGGCGCAGCGCCCTCCTTATCCTGACCAGCCTCTTGGAAGCTCCTGGTATGGAGCCGTCAACTAGGAGGTAATCGTTATTTATCATGCCGAACCTCAGGAAGCCTCCCGCGGGAGTGACCGTGTTTGCGTCCTGGACTGTGCCTACCTTAAGCACGCGCTTGTTTATCTCAGTTCGATAGTTGAACCCCAGGTGGCCTGCTTGCGGAACCGAGAAGAGCACCTTCGCCGGGTGCCAGGCGCCCAGGCTGCCCACGTGCCTTGTCTTTCCGGTGGACTTGTGGTAAAGTTTTGCGACGTGGAACCTGTGCACAGGGCCCTCCCATCCCTTTCCTTTCGAAACGGAAGTCACGTCTATCATGTCGCCGCTGTTGAGCAGTTCCGCGAGCTTCAGCTCCTTGCCCATAACCTTCTCTATGAATGCGATCTTGCCAGATATGTCCTTGCCACCTACAGGAATCTCGAACCTCAGCGTCTTCTTTATACCCATCTTGAGACTCTCAGGGTCAGCATATGCGAGAGCCACAACATCAGAGTACTCGCTGGCCTTCTTCTTTGTCTCCTCCATGCTGCTCTGCTTTGCGTTCTTCATGCCGAGCTTCTGCGCCGCTGCCGTATCGAAGACGTCAGTGGCTGCCTGAGAGTAGAGATAGTTCTTCTTGTAGAACCTGGCTCCGTATACGAACATCTTTGGAATTACGAGAACAGTGGCCGCACGGGAAACCTCCTGGCCCTTGGAAGGCGAGTTTGAGTCGTCGATTATGCCGACGTGCGTCATTCCTGCCTTGAACGCTACGAGCGTGAGCACGCCGGGCTCTGCTGTTGCAGGCCAGTTCCTCACTCTCGGAAGTAGCCTATGCGCCCGTCTATGGGGCCAAAATTCTAGCGAACCTTTATGACTCATGCCTATGCACTTGGAAAAGTAGCACAGTGTGCTGCTGTCAACGCCGAAAACAGCTAACCTATAGGGCAATTTAGCTTTATAAAAGTGTCGGGAAGCGGGTATTTGTGGAAGTGAGCGTCCGTGAACAGCGCATCTTTAGTATCTGAGGAGCCAATAACGTGCATGGGGTACTGCGGTCCTCAGTTATACACGGTGATAAAGGACGGACAGTTAGTCCTAAGCGAGGTGCCCGGAGCGTATGCAGGCATCGTCACCAAGGGCATCTTTGGCAGGCTGGAATGCAAATCTGGCATGTATGCGAAGAGGGAGAACAGGGTGTTCTTTGCAACGTTGGAGGACGCGGTGAAGATGGGCTTCAGGCCCTGCAACAAGTGCAAGCCTCTGGACGAGGAGCATTTCGAGAGAGTAAAGAGCCTGGTGAGGGAACCTACACTGAATGATTTCTACCACAGGCCCATGCGCCGGATAGACCCGCCTACTTTATCAGAGAGTCTACGCTGGTGACTACCTTTAGCTGCTTCACTGCGCTTGAGACCGACGCCAGGAGCGCGACGGGGTCGCTCGCCTCCACCTTTATCTCTATACTGTCCTTTGACGCATTGAACGACAGGCTGCCCCTCTTGTACTTGGCGCCCTTGCCCACTATCCTAACGTAGTCCTTGGATCTCGGGCCCAGAGCCAGCTTGATCGTAGCGCTTGGCACGCCGTCACCTGTATTCGGCGCGTCTGCTCATTCCCTGTGTAACGCTTGGCCTGTTCCTGCTAGTGCCGAATCCTTTCTTTATCAGCCCACGGAACTTCTTCCCTGAGCTTGTGAGGCCGCGTGTCGCCCTTCCGTGCTGGGCTATGACTTTCGCATATATCGGATCGTTGGCCACCGAAGGATGAGTCCTGTCAAGCAGGATAACCTCGAAAAACTTGTAGTTGCCGTCCTCTCCCACGAAGTATGAGTTGAGCACTTCGCAGTTCGTAAACTTGTTGGACGCGCGCTCCTCAGCCCTTGCCTGAAGCGACTTCCTGAAAGCATAAAATCTTCCTGACTTTGAGGGCTTCCTGCCGGCCTGTATCTTTCTCCTCTTGCTGAGCCCGCGGTCTATCCTGACCCTGGCGATGACGACACCCTGCTTTGCCTTGTAGCCGAGCTCTCTCGCCCTGGCCACGTTCGTGGGCTTCTCCACGCGCTGCACTGGCGACTCTCTCCTCCATGTGACTATGCGCAGCTTGAGCTGCTGCGACCTTGTGTTGTAGGCGCCCTGGAATGACCTGTTTATGTACCTGTAAGCGTTCATACTTTCACCGAGAGAAAAAGCTTGCTAGCTGAATCCTCATTTGCTATCTACTATATCTGCTAATCCTTTTAAATATAAATAGGTTGCCGCATACGTTGGCAGTGTCTTCTCCTCGTTCTTGTATGGCCCGAACTCCGCGCCATTTATTGTCAGTTTGTATTTAGAGTCGACCTTGACCTTCAGTTCGCCCTCCCTGAAGGCCACCGCCCCCTTCATCGGGTCGAATATGTCGAGCGCTGCAAGCGACGGCACCTTCTTTGCGATCAACCCAGTACCGCCGTGTATGCTGTTTGGCAGGCGCATGAGGTGTGAGGGGTCGTTGGTCACGCCCTTGTCTATCCTATTGCCCTGGTTGATGACCTGCCTGCTGAGAAGGTTCTCGAAGACGCTCTCCCTGTTGGGTATGCGCACGAAGTCCCAGTTTCCTTTCGACACCTCCTCTCGGACCTTTGCCACGTTCCTGAAGATCCACGAAGCAGTGGTCTTGTCTATCCCCAGCGATGTAAGATCCTCCTTGCTGTGCGCCGCATCCAGGAAGGCCTTTGCGACCTTCCCTCTCCAACCGCCATCGTTCGGCGAGGGACCCATCTGCTTCTCGTGCCTTGCGTCCACGCGCGTGGTGTAGAAGAATGCGGCGTAGTCGGGCTCATTTCCGAATATGTAGCTGCTTATCTCCTCCCTCGCCGACTTGCTGAGCGAGAGGACGCTCTCTTTCCTTATGTGCACGTGATAGCCGCGGTTGCCGCTGAAGTTGATCTCCATCTCCCTCTGCGAGAAGCCGAAATCCGGTACAAGGAAGTTCTCTATAAGCTTGATGACTTCTTCTTTTGCTGCCTTTAGGCACTTGTCGCACGACCACTCTTTACCATGCTCTATCCTGCACGGCAGCTTCACTATGTCTCCGGCGTCGATGTCGAACCTCAGTTCCGAGCCGAGCCACTCTTTCTTGTCCATCTGTGCTGCGGGGTGCCGGTAGTATGCTGCCGAGTAGTCGACGTGCAGCGGAGCGGAATCTGCCAGATAAGAATGCAGCTCGCGTTCGGTGGCAAATGAGGTGTGCCTTACCGCTATCCTGCTCGAGAAGCTGCCAAAGCCGAACTCCCTCTCGGCAAGCCTGTCAGGGGCCATGTTCAGGGCTTTGGAATAGTAGTTTTTGATCAGGCCTGATACTGTCTTGTTGCCGAAGTCAGACATGCGGAAATATTGGCTGGCGAAGTATTTATGCTATACGCAGCGTGCACCACCTAGCTGCATCACTGACGCAAGCTCACTGATATAAAAAGGTTAGAAGATAAACCAGCACATGGACGACGTAAAGCAGGTCATAGTTGTCAGGAAGGACCTGAAGATGGGGGTGGGAAAAACCGCCGCTCAGTGCGCACATGCCGCGATGCTGAGCTACACGGAAGCGCTGAAGAAGGACAAAGCTATCGTCAACGCCTGGTTTCAGAGCGGCCAGAAGAAGATAGTGCTCGAAGGCGACGACGAGAAGATGCTAGAAAAACTTTACAAGGCATTCCAGTATGAGAATGTGCCGTGCGCGCTTGTAAACGATGCTGGTTTAACTCAGCTGCCTCCAGGAACCACGACGGCGCTGGGAATAGGGCCAGATATCGCGGCAAAGATAGACAAGTTCACCAAACCGCTAAAGCTTCTTTGATACACTATTTTAATAAATGCCGAATGGCACTAAGTATCTGTGGGATCTTGAAAGGCAAAAAAATAATAATTACTGGCGGGGCGGGATTTGTAGGCAGCAACGTTGTGGAAGAGCTTGCAAAGGACAACCAGGTGCTGGTGCTCGATAATCTGCACACAGGAAATGTGCTCAACATAGATGCGTTCCTTAAAAACGAGAAGGTAACATTCAAGCAGCTAGATGTATCTGACATAGCCAAGTGCGCATTTGTACCGGACGTGATATTTCATCTAGGCATGTATTCTTCGACTCCGATGTACAAGGAAGATCGTAATCTTGTGCATAAGGTGATTGATGGGGCGATACAGGTTCTGGAATTTGCCAAGGACACCAAGGCAAGAGTGGTCATCGCGTCATCATCCTCCGTATATAATGGCCATCCCGTGCCTCAAAAAGAGGACATGGTGCCCAAGGTGACTGATTTTTACACAGAAGCAAGGTATGAAGTTGAGCGGCTGGCTGAACTCTACAATAAGATATTTGGAGTTGGAACTATTTGCATGCGATTTTTCTCTGTCTATGGTCCGAGGGAAAAAAGCAAAGGAAGATTCGCAAACCTCATCTCTCAGTTCATATGGGACTTGCAGGATGGAAAGGATCCGGTAATATATGGAGACGGACAACAGACCCGTGACTTCATCTATGTCAAGGACATTGTTGCTGCGCTGGTTACCGCAGCAGAATCTGACAAGACTGGAGTGTACAATGTTGGCACAGGCAAAAGCCATACCATAAATGAGATGCTGAAGAAGCTTGGTGAGCAGATGGGCAAGAAGGTGACGCCCAAGTACATAGAGACTCCGTTCAGCAACTATGTGATGCACACGTGCGCAGACATGAGCAAGACCAAACGTGAACTGGGTTTTGTCGCAGAACATTCGCTTGATGAAGGCATAAAAATTACTATAGAACACAACCTCAAGCAAGAGAACAGATAGCGAAGGTGCACTTTGTGCTAAGCAAAAAGGTCGTAGACGTCAGGCCGTGGGGATCGGAAGATTGGTTCGTGACAAACGAAAAGTGCACGGTGAAGCTCCTTTATGTGAAGAAGGGGAAGCGCAACAGCTACCAGTACCACAACAACCGCGAGTCTGAGTTCTGGCACATTGTTTCCGGACAGGTGCTGGTTACCCTGGACGACAAGGAGCTGACTCTTGGGCAAGGAGAAGATATAATGGTGCCAAAGCGGGCAAAACACAGGTTCTATGGAATAACAGACGCAACCATTCTTGAGATAATAAGCGGAGAGTTTGACGAACGTGATATCGTCAGGCTTCAGGACGACTTCAGCAGGAAGTAGTCACGTCACGTAGGTAAGCCAGCTGGAGAAGTCATCATTACTTCCAGAGACAACCTCGTCATACGCATCAAGAAGCATCTTTGTCACAGGTCCCGTCATCCCGGTGCCTACCTTTCTTGAGTCGATCTTAACTATCGGCGTAAGCTCTGCGGCTGTGCCCGTGAAGAAGAGTTCGTCGCTGGTGTAGAGCTCTTCCCTGTGGACCTCGCGCTCCTCTACCACGAGCCCCTCGGCTTCGGCTATCTTTATGATGCTGTCGCGTGTTATCCCGAGCAGTATGTCAGCCGTTTTGGATGGCGTGACGAGCTTGCCGTTTTGGACAAGGAAGATGTTCTCCCCCGGCCCTTCTGCGACGTAACCGTCGTGAGAAAGAAGCACGGCTTCGTCGGCTCCGTCCTTCTTCGCTTCCATAGAGGCGAGTATAGAGTTGAGGTAGTTGCCGCTCCCCTTGGCCTCGGGAGGCATTATCAGCGAGTTTATCCTCTGCCATGAGGACACCTTGCACCTTATTCCCTTGTCCTTTCCTGTGAAATAGTTCCCGAAGGGAACCGCGGCTACCGCCACGCTTACCTTCTTGCCCATTGGATTTAGGCCTATGTGCTGGTCATTATAGAAGCCGAAGGGCCGTATATAACATGAGTCGAGCTCGTTCTTTGAGACAGTACTCAGAATTGCCTTCTCAAGTTCCTTCTCTTTGATGCTCAGCGGCATGCCATAGATCTCGGCAGTGCGGAAGAACCTCTTGGCGTGGTCCTCTAGCCTGAATATCGCCGGGCCCTTGGCCGTTTTGTAGGCGCGTATGCCTTCGAAGATGCCGCTTCCGTACTGGAGGGAGTGCGTCAGGAGGTGCACCTTCGCGTCCTGGAATGCGACAAACTTGCCGTCAAGCCATATGTAAGACTTCGCATCTTTCATGCTATACTTTCGCAAAGCAAATTTAAAATACGCGCTTAGAGTAGGGGGCCAAGTCTGACTCCGGAGAGCGGATTATTCCGCCCTCCAGTTCCGCTCTTCCTCGCGTCGCTTATGTACGCGCGGAATGCCTCCAGTCCCTTGTCGGTCATCCTGAGAGGCTTCTGCTCTTCCCCTCTTTCTGTGAATTCCACCACACCCTTATCCTTGAGTTTCTTCAAGCAGTACCACGCTCCGCTGCGCGATATCTCATAGCGGTCGCACATGTACTCCACGAAACTCGTGGCCGTGGAGCCCCAATCCATTCCTATCTCAGCGAGGACCTGCGCCTCCTTGCCGCTAAGTCGGAGCACTTCAAGAGTATAACTACTAGTTCGACCCACTTGCATAAGAGCACCAGGAAGAAAGACAGACCGTGGCCCTTACGCCGTGGGCTTAATATTAATTACAAAGCCGCATGTCAGAGGCATGCTTGTGGCTATCCTTGAGAATGAGCCGTACCACAGCATTGTTCTCTCGCGTCTTTGCATTCGAACACAGTAATTTAACTATTCTCGGTTAATCATATTTAAATCTTTTGTACTGATATTCGTGAGCCTATGGATTACGCTACAACCGTTTCGTTGCTGTCACTCATAGCGATATCAGTGATGTACGCAGCCTTTGACGTCTTCAATAAGAGGAATGTGCCAGACGTCTTCGCATACGCGAGCGTGGCTGTTGGCATAGCCATAACATTGGCCTTCCACCAGAGCGAGCTTGTCTTCAGCCTAATAGTGGCACTTATAGTCGGCACCATAGGCTATGTGGTCTACAGGCTAGGCCTCTGGGGTGCGGGAGACTATTTTGAGCTCGTTGCGATAAGCCTGATCCTTCCTGTGCAGCCAGCACCGCTGTTCTTCGGAGTGGCGCAGCTTGGCCTGCCTTTCATACTGTCTGTTTTTGTTGGCACCGGATTTGCCGCGATATGGATAGTGCCGATATACTACCTCTTCTTCATGAAGAGGGCTTGGGTGAAGAAGCCAGACGCAAAGCACGTGTACTATGGCCTGTCACTGTTCGTCCTCTACATGCTTCTGCTCCTCTTCATATACTACTTCTACGGATATGCCCTGGGCAGGCTTGCGCTTATAATGATAGTCGCTGTGCCCTCTGCCCTGACCTTGGTGTTCGAGGAAGAGATCACATCCAGGATGGTCGAAAGGATACCGACAAAGAAGCTGGAGGAGGGCGACATCATTGCATTCAACATGATGAGCAAGAACGAGATGCGCTACTTCTCCAAGTACTCCGGATTCGGAAGGCTTGCGACCCGCAGCCTGATAGCCCGGATAAAGAACGCGAAGATGCAGCTGCCTGTGTATAGGAACGCCGCGCCGCTCGCCCTGTTCATACTGATAGGAATAGGTGTGTCGCTTTTCTTCGGAAATGTGGTCCTCTTTATGGTGTAGTCAGTACACCAGATTCAGCAGCTCCTCTTCCGACTCTACTGTCTTCATGTCGTTCTTGCCCACAATAGGCACCCCCATCACCTTCCCCTTCTTCTTGCTGCTGATGAAAAACGGATAGTTGTTCTGGAATGTATCCCTTATGGCATTGAAGAGCTCTGCTCGTTTTACCAGCGTCCGAAAGTTTGCATCAAGGCTTATCTCGAAGTAGTTGCGGTCCTTGGCCACTATGTCAAAAGGAGGATGCATGAGCCGCAAAGCCCGCAGCCCTGTATTTTCGAGCAGACCTGCCTTTGGCTGCTCTTTTGAATTGTTGCCCGCGCTCTCATCGGCGCGTACTGTTCCGAGCACGCGCTCCAGTCGGGAAACTGTCGCAATAGAGGCGTAGTCTGTCTCCTTTTCGTGCTTGTATAGCGTAGAGCTTGAAACAGAGACGCGGCGTGCCAGTTCTGTTACAGACATCCCGGACATCTTACGCAGCGCATGCAGCCTGCTGCCTTCTATCTTTACTTTTATGCCAACTGATTTTGATGCAACCAGGGTCCTGTCTCCTGAAGCCACCTCGGCAAGCATCTCTGGAGAGATGCATCTTATCGAGAATCGATAGTAGCTTACCCCGCGCTCCAGCTTGCTCTTCTTTGATGCTTCCCCGACAACCAAAGGCTCTGCGCCCATGAACTGAGAAAGCCTGGAAAGCGCAACGGCCTCCTTCTTGGTTATGGAATCGATGTTGCGCACTGCCTTGATTATGAACTTGCCTCCAGGTCCCTCGGCAAACAGGTCCACGAAGGTATGCATGTTGCTGGCCAGTACAGTGGCGAAGCCGCTCGATGATAGCTCGCGCTCGGCGTCCTTCGCTATGCGGTCCCTTTTCATAACAACACATTGCTGCTAAAGGCTTTTATCATGTGTTGACGGTGCTGCTGGCGTCAGGCTCTGGAAAAGAAAAGCGTGATTGGTCTCAGTGTAGAACCTGTTGAAAGGAACGAATCCGGCATCGTGCATCATTCCGATAATCTCTATAGGAGAGTAGTACCTGTAAAAGGTCTGGTAGCTGCGGCCCTCTCCAAGCCACACTCCATCCCTGCACTCCCTGCCTTGTGCGCGGAGTTTTGCATAACGGTCATCATCTCTGAGCCAGAACACAAGCGCGAACTTCCCATCGCGAAGTTTGTCGTGGAGGAGCCCCATAACCGAGGCGCGTTCGCTCTCGTACGGCATCGTCGCTATAACGTTCACCAGCATCGCTAGGTCATATCGCCGTTCATCGTCTTTGAACTGCGCTGGCGTAAGCCTCCTGAAAGCACCATCGTGGCGTTGGCAGAGGGCATAGTTGCTGCGCGTTACGGGGTTGGAATCAAGGCGGTCGAACTCTACCGCGCAGAGCGTCTTGCCCATAGTGAGCACAAAGGGATCGTTCTTCAGCTTTCCAGCTCCGAAATCAACGACGTCGTTTATATCGAGAGCTCTGTTGGTGAGGACATCACGGAGAACCGTTCTGATCCCTCTGCCCATGTGCGACGCTGCTGATTTAGTTACGTCAATCTCTATCTCCTTCCGATGGCCGTGATCCATAACGGTAAGATTATACAGAGGGCCTGACAAAGTGATGCACCATGCCTATTCAATGTGGTTGGGCAGGTCAGCGAGTTTCTTGTCAAGCTTGCCCCTGGCTATCATCTCCTCTGTGTGTATCGCTCCGGCGATGTTCCACATGGCCTGAGCCAGGTGATCCTCATCGCGCTTTCCTTCTATGTGCTGGTTGATATGCCGAAGAGCAGAGTCAAGAAACCGCGATACCGGCATACCCTTCTCCCAATTTCTTTCACCGTACTTCTGCGCTCCTTTTTCATATATTATCGCCAGCCTGCGGAGGGCAGTGTTGGGTATAAGATCATACCTTCCTTTCCCATCGCGCGAATCACGATGGGCCCCCGAAACAAAAACCTGCTTCTTCCCAGAATCTTTCAGATCAGACACAACAACCCCTAATAAGAGAAGAGAGTTTGAAATATAAACGCGACGGGATTTTGTGTTGAGTTTGCTCCCACCGGGATTTGAACCCGGGTTACAGGGTTGAAAGCCCTATGTCCTTGGCCGGACTAGACGATGGGAGCCGGCATATACTCGGCTCTTGGCTTATTTATTGCTTACCTTCTCGCAAGAAACTTGTCGACTATGTCGGCGACTTCCCTGCTCGTCTCGGCCACGTCCTGCTCCCCGTTCACCATCCTGAATCTGAACCTCTTGGCGAGATTAAGGTACGCCTTCCTCACCTTTCCCAGCGTCTCCCTCTTCTCGAAGAGCTCGCGCTTCTCCCTCCCGCTGCCTATCCTGGACATTGAGATGTCTGGGCTTATGTCTATGAATATGGTCAGGTCGGGCATCCGGAACTCCCGGTTAACGTTGAAGAGCCAGTGCGTGTCCACCCCTGCCGCGAAACCGTACGCGAGCGTGGAGAACATGTACCTGTCGCAGATCACTATCCTGTCCTTGTCCAGCGCGGGCTCTATCTCATCCTCCAGGTGCCTCGCCCTGTCGGCGCAGAACAGCAGCTGCAGTGACTTGAACGATGTGTTCCAGTTCTCCTTGAGCGCGGCGCGTATCATGCCGCCTATCAGCCCAGTGGTGGGCTCCTTGGTAAGAAGCGTCTTGTAGCCCTGCTGCCTCAGGCGTGTTTCTAGATACGTCGCCTGGGTGGATATGCCAGACCCGTCCAATCCTTCGAGAACGATGAATGCTCCGCGCTTCACAGTATCCCCGATACTGTTGAAGACTTCGGAAAACAGTTTAATAAACATGCATAGGAGATTCGTTTATATCGGTTGTTTTACGCGCAGAAAAAAAGTCAACAGCAAGCAGTAAAAACATCAACCATCAACTATTCTGGATTCTTCGAGGTGTTTTTATCGGGGGGCTTCTGATTGCTATGGAGGGGGCGGACGGCGTAGGCAAACACACCCAGGTGACAATGCTTGAGAGCGGCCTCAGGGAAGAGGGACACAGCGTGAAGCTTCACGGCTTCCCCAACTACTCCTCGGTGTTTGGACGCGTGATAAGGGACCGCCTGACTGGAAGCGTAAAGATGAGCAACAAGGGGTCGTTCTTGATGTACCTTGGAGACATGGTGGAAGACGCACCGATGATCGAAAAGTGGCTGGATGAGGGCCACACGGTGCTAGTGGACAGGTACAACCTAAGCACAATAGCCTATGGGGTGGCAAACGGATTCGACTATGATGATGCCAAGAAGGTTGAGGAGACGTTCAACCTCCCGCGCCCGAACCTTGTCATCTACATAGACATGCCTGTGGAAAGGTCGATGCTGCTGAAGGCGAGACAGCGGTCCCTGGAGCAAGACAAGGCTGACATATACGAGTCAAACAGGAAATTGCAGGAGAACGTCAAGCCGGTGTATGAGAGAATGTTTTCGGAGAGCCTTTTTGCAGACAAATGGGTGAAGATTGACGGTAGCGGATCGATCGAGGAGGTGCATAAATCCATAATGAACGCCGTTAACTCCATGTTCACAATCAACAAGCTCAGGTACTGACCCAAAGGTCACTGGTCGGGATACTCCTCAACCTTGTCCTCCATATACACTATCGGTATCTTCGCCTGCCTGAAGAACTCGCGTGTCAGCTTCGCAGCGTGGTACTTCTTCTGGCAGACCACGCGCGTCGCGCCGGCGTTTATCAGCATCTTCGTGCACGTGAAGCACGGCTCGAACTTCACGTAGAGCGTGGATCCCTCGACCGAGATGCCATGCAGCGCGGCCTGCAGTATTGCATTCTGCTCCGCGTGTATCGTCCTTATGCAGTGCTTCGAGATCGTGCCGTCGGGATTGACCTCGTCGCTCATGAGGTGGCCAACCTCGTCGCAGTGCGGCATGCCCCTCGGGGAGCCCACGTAGCCGGTGGTGAGTATCCTCTTGTCCTTCACCAGCACGGCGCCGTTCCTGCCCCTGTCGCAGGTGCCCCTCGTTCCTACCACGTGCGCGATGTTTAGGAAGTACTCGTCCCACGAAGGTCTCTTGTACTCTGCCATAGAACCACAAGAGAGATTATTTGCAAAAAAGAGCTTTAAAGAGCTGAGGCTAGAACTTTTATCTTGGGAACAGTCCGAAGTCTACGGATCACTTAGAGAGGTCGTTTACCTCTTCCTTTGTGGTCTCTTGTCCGTTCGCTGAAGGGGCTGAGACCAGAACCACATCGCCGACGTTCTTTACGCTCTTGTACAGCACGCTCTTCTGCATAAGCGTCCTCCTCATGTCGCCCTTCATTCCCTTCATAGGGATCATGAGAAGCCTGCTCACTTCGCCCTTCTCCAGATCAACTATTATGTCCTGTACCTCGCCCAGATACTGCCCGGAGTCGCTGTATATGTCCATTCGGTAAATCTCGGAAAGCTTCATTTTCTCGCCTTGTCGCCAGCAATATACTCGACGGATAAATTTATAAGGATTCAACAATAGCGGAACGGCAAAATCGCGCGATAATTCCTGAATTCCTGTAACTTTCTTGTATCATAAGATATTTTCGGGCTGCGGCTCTTTATAAATTTAATTTGAGAGTTTAGATTCAATAGATAGGTTGTGGATCGGGGAGGATTTTGAGCAGCAGATTTGTTTGTCCGAAAGAAAGCGGAGACGGATCTGTGCTCGAATATCGGGAGATGAGTGCGACCGATGTCACGTACCTGAGAGTGCGTGTTTGGAGTGATTAGAAAGGTCGTAGCCAGGCAGAAGGAAGCGGTGGAGGCGGGCATAGCGCAGACACTGGATACTTTCTATGAGGTTGAGAACGGGGCAGCTTCCACTACGTCAGTCACAAAGGAAGATGCTCATGAGAGACCAAAAAGCGTGTTGTTGGACTCTGGGACAGGAACCGGCAAAACCACACAGATGATTGCAGGGCTTGTAGATCTGCTGAAGGAAGGCGAAAAGACAAATGGGAAGATGGGCGCCAGGCCCGAAGACATATTGTTCATAACATGGTCCAGGGAAGCCAACGAGGAGGTCAGGGAGAGGCTGACCAAAGTGCTTGCTGAAGAAGGGGCGCCAAAGGTCAGGGAGTCGGACATCGAGATACGCACTCTGCGCAGCTATACTTCTGGCTTGATGCGCGAGCAGGCGGGGGAGACGATAGCGGAGATAAGCGACAGCAGGGCAGGAGTAATAATACTAGAGGGGCTGCGCGCCAACAACCCGCAGAGATACAGCGACGAGTACCTGCGCGTCATGGCCAAGGACATGAAGCGCACCATAGACTTCATAAAGGGGTTCGGCCTGTCGTCGACCGAGGTCGACATGAAGCTGGTGGGCGAGGAGATAGAGAGGGTATGCAAGGAGAAAGAATTCAACGAGACGAGAACCTCGAAGAACATGCAGTACTTCGACATGTTCATGAAGGTCTTCGACCACTACGAGAAATCCCTGGAGGACGCAAGCCTTCTTGACCAGAACGACATACTCATGTTGCTGAAGGAGAGGATGGACAAGGGAGAGAGCCCGTACAAGAGATACAAGTACGTGTTTGTTGACGGAATACAGGACATGAATGTGCTCGAGTCCCAGGTAATTGCCAAGTCTGGAGAGAGTCAGATGCTCGTGAGGGACGACAAGAAGGCCATATTCGGATTCAGGGGCGGAGGTGTCGAGAACGCGTGGAGCTTCAGCGATGTGGATTCGGTAATAAGAGGGGGAGCCGGAAACGTCAACAAGCGGAATCTGAAGGAACTGTCTGATTATGCCAAGGACTTCTTTCTGGCGAATGTCACTGACAGGAAGGCTTATGAGAAGGACTTTGAGGGCGCGGTGAATGCCAGAACCGAGAGGAAGGGGGTGGTGCAGCTCGTAACAGTGGAAGACGGGGTAAACGACCAGGTGGAAGCTGCAGCCGCGATTATTGCAGACCTTGTAAAGAAGGGAGAGAAGGTTGGGGTGCTGGGCCGCAGCAACTACCAGCTGGAGGTCATGGAGAAGAAGCTTGACTCGCTTGGCATACACTACATGTCAAAGAGGCACGGCGGCGCTAAGGACGCCAAGAACGACATAATAGACTACCTAAAGGGAATGCTGTACAACGAGCCGGAGATAGTCATAAAGGCGCTCTTCACCCCGTTTGCCCAGGTAAGCTGGGCAGATGCATCAGACGCGGTAGAGAAGTACAGGACGGGAAAGATAACCTGGATAGAGCTGCAGAGAAGAGTGCCGAGCTTCTTCGCAAACAAGGCAACGTTCACGAGGAGCAAGATAGAAGAGCTATTCGGAAGCGTTGTCATCCCCATAGCAGTTGGCCAGGGCGAGGACTATCACAAGGCGGCTCTCGCGATACAGAGGAGCCTGCTTGACTATACCGGCACGCGCACTGAGATAGACAGAACCTCTCTGTTCGACCATCTTGAGATGAGCACCGAGAGGTCCGAGCCTGCAGGCAAGGGGAATGGAGTACTCCTGGCAACTGTGCACGGCGCAAAGAGCAAGTGGTTTGACACGGTGGTCTACCTGCCTTCGTACTTCAGGGGCACGCTGGACTACCCGGACATAACCAAGTACGCGATAATGAAGGCCACAGCAGGGATAGACACGATAGCTGCTTCGCAGGACGAGCCGCTCAAGGTGGACTTCGTTGCCATAACCAGAGCCAGGAATGAGCTCTATATCATTTCGAGCAAGAAGCAGCACCCGTGGTTCAACATACCTGGAAAGATAGTGTTGGCGGAGCCCAGGCGCGTGCCACAGAATGCAGAGGCGCAGGCGACGGAAACACCAGAGTTGAAGAGCAGCGCGAGGGGGCTCAAGAGCGAGGGCCAGCGGATAAAGGAATCTTTCTTCGACCACTTCGCTCAGAGCGGGTCCGTGTCCTTTACGCAGGTGGAGACTTCAAGCAACCCGTTCAGGTACGTATTCAACTACATATACAAATCAAGGGAGCAGACCACCCCGATGAAGGTAGGGGCACAGGTCCACGAGATAGCCGAGAGATTCTTCAGGAAGACTCTGTCAGAGGGCTCGCTCAACGAGACGGAGAAGAGGTTCCTGGACAACATAAAGGAGGTGTACTCCCTGGTCACCGAGACATACGGGGTACGGCAGACAGATGCCGAGTATAATGTAGAGCTTGACATAAACGAGGTGTTTGAGGAATTCCCTCCGGGAACACGATTCAAGGGGAAGATAGACGCAGTATACGAGAAGGCCACTCCGGAAGGCACGAAGTACATACTGCTCGACTACAAGACGGACAAGGATGGGACGTGGTTCGGAGGGCACGAGAAGCAGGTGGCGCTGTACAAGAGAGCGTTCGCGATCAAGAAGAAGGTAAGAGAGGAGGACATAGATGTAATAGTCGCGTTTATAGGAAGGAGCCAGGGAGGCCAGAGCTTCGGCATGAAGATGCACTCTTCGATACCCGCGAGGGGATTCGAACTGATGACCGAGAAGAGGCTTGCGGAGCGCCTAGAGGCGATAAAAGAGGATACGAAGACGTTCCTGGATTACAGAAATGACCCGAACAAGTTCATAGACGCGCTGCTCCACGCAGACCCACAGAACGCCAGGGAGAAGAGGCTACGCGAGGCCCTGCTGGCAGATAATGACATAGCGGCCAGGTCTGTAGCCAGGATAGAGTAGCCTCAAGGCTGCATCCAGTCGATCTCGAAGTAGTCGTGCGCGCTTCCTTTTAGTTTTATGCGCCTGACCCTGTAGTAGGTCACTGCTGTTTCCCTGTCTGCTATCGCCAGCAGCAGGCCTAGCCCCTTGCCGCTCGCCTCGCTTATCGCATTGGACAGCTCCTGGCCGCTGAGGTACTCTTCCTCTCCCAGAGAGAGCATTGCAAATGCCGGGGGGTTTCTGCCAGGGGCGTCGGCCTCTCCCCCGTGCCTGTGGTACAGAACGTAGTCTATCTCCTTCTTCCCGCTCTTTGCCCTTCCAGGAAGGGCGAGTATGAATGTCTTGCGCACGGAGTGCGCCACTCTTATGGCACGGGCCCATTCCGATATCAGCAGGCGTGAGTCTTTTGGAAAGACCTGGATCACATGCTTGGAGTGTGTCTGTTCGGCGTCGCTTGCGCCCATAGGTCTCGCCCCAGGGAAGTACACCCTGAAATGGGTTCCGAACTTGAAGCCCGTCTTTACCACGTACCCTTTCGCTCTCCAATCACAGTACACCTCGTACAGGCTCATGAAGTCAGGGCGGCGCCCAGTTGCCAGGGACGCAACCTCCGCCCTTGTGGCATTTCTGAGGGAGAGGTCGCCGGCATCTATGAGCATCAGGGTCTCGTATACGTCAAGCTTGTTCAGGCTGCCCCTGTCCGCCGCCTTGTATGATCCGAACTGCCCTATCCAGAATCTGTCATACAGGTTCCTGCCCTTGTCCTGCTCGTCCAGTATAGAGATCATGTCGTTCTGGAAGAACGTGGCGTGGATGCTCTCCTTCGGAAGCTTCAGTGAAGAAGACGGATACTCTTTCGATTCTGGTTTCTGCGGTTTTTCGTACTTCCTGCCGCTTGGCACCGCGACAAGCCCGCGGTCTCTCCAATCCTTGTAGGTAAAGTACCTTGCCATGAACTTGCTTGACTTGGAGAACGCCGCGGCGATCTCTTCAAAACTCAACTCTTTTCCGGCACGCACGCATACCGCGTTTCTCATCTCGATGAGGTATAGGGCTTCCTCAACTGAGAGGTGCTGCCCTTTCGCGCCGCGTTCTCCGTAGTGGCCCCGTCTAACTATGTCTGCTGTTGAGGCGTCGCTGACCGTTATCTCGTTCCTGCCTGACATCTCGAACCGCAACACACTACCAGCAGTATATCGCTAGCAAAGCACATATAAACTTCTAGCGCGTTTGGTCTAGTGGCGACAGTTTGGCAGAAAGCTATGCCTACAGGAAGAGAATGAAGCGTGCAAGGCTTGCGGTACTTACCATACTGGGTCTGAGCGTCGGCATGTTCATCGTGATCGCGGCGCTGGCCATGCTCAACGAAGGCGTTGGCAGGTTCGTCTCAACTATCGCGTCAATAAATCTCTTCTACTATGCCATTGCCCTGGCATGCGTGCTGATGAGTAGCGCTGTGGGTTTCCCTAAGTGGAGCATGTTTGTACACAAGCTTGGGATAAAGATAAACTGGAAGAAGAACTTCGCGATCTACCTCTCTATGTTTTCGATGGACATAACGCCAGGGAGGTGGGGGCGCGCGGTTGTCGCATACACGATCAATAGGATAACAGGTGTAAGGTTCGGGAAGACGTTTCCTGCAGTGGTGGCAGACATACTCACCGACTTCCTGGGATTCATAGCTGTCGCAGTTGTTTTCTCATTCCTCGTGCATGATTACACAGTGGTATCTGTGGTCATAAGCATACTCCTTCTGATACCGTTCATCTTCATCTACGTCAGGCAGCCATACGAGTGGGTGAAGAAGAAGCTGCGCAGGATGAAGACGCTGCGCGGCATCTTCAAGGTGGCTGATCTATACTTCAGGAGCAGCCGGTCCCTTGATGCTGGAACCTATGCTTATGCTATGGTGTTTACAATACCGGCAGTTGTCCTGAGCAGCCTGGCACTATATTTTGTGATACTCAGCTTCGGAATCGGAATATCCCCAGACCTGCTCCCCACCATTCTGTTCATTTACACATCGTCGTTGCTAATTGGAATGGTGACTGGCATACCAGGCACGCTCGGAGTCACCGACGCGGCGCTGCTCGGTTACCTTATCGCATTCTTCGGAGGCGCAGGGATAACGTTCGGTATCGCCTCTGCCATAGTGATCTTCTTCAGGATAGCAAGCATGTGGTTCACGGAAGGGGTCAGTAGCGCATTTCTGTTATATACGATGCGATACTGGAGGCTTAGGAGGTAGACGCGGCCCTGTCGAAGCTCTCCCTCTCGGCGAAGCTCATCTCCGCGGGAATCACTAGGGACAGCACCTTCCCCTCAAGCTCTGCGGCGTGTTGGGTCAGCTCGCCGATCTTGCTCCTCACAATCATCTTGTCGTCTCTTCCCAGGTTTGCCAATATCATGATCTCTTTTTCTGAGTTCAGCTGCGCTCCCTTCATGCCCGAAGTGGCTTTCGAAATGATGCCAGCGGCTTCCTCTATCTTCATGGGCCTGAAGCTCTTGTGCTCTATGTCAAGCAGCACCAGTGTGTGCTGCCCGTTTCTCAGGTTCCTCTCTATGGCGTCAATGAACGCTGTGGGCCTGTACCTCTCGGACCAGAAGGGGATGGTGACCGTGGGACCGAACTTATACACGTCGAGCCCGCTCTCACCTATCGCTATGGAGAAGACCGAAGGCGCGTGTATCACCCTGCATTCTATGCCCTGCCTCTTGGCTTCGTTCAGTATGATTCCGTGGGTCGTTGCGATGAGCGGGTCTCCAGGAACGAGGATCACCACCTTTGCCCCCTTTGCTGCTGCGACCGTCTTCGCAAGACCGTCTTCCAGGTCCTTCCTCACAAGCGGCGTGGGCTTCCTGCCGGCCTGCCTCTCTATGAAGTCAGCGTACTCTTTTGGGATGAACGCGGTATATGACTCGAGAAAGAGTGCGTCGGCTTCCTTTATCTCTTCCAGCGCCAGCGCTGACAGGTCCTTGTTTCCCAGCCCAAGTCCGATGAGAAAGAGCACGGAATCAACTGGCAGCGACTAAGCAGCAGACAGGGAGCGTTCCCATTCCACAGCTGCTTCTTCCGACTTCTCGTCTCCCCTCTTCCGCGCAAACTCGATCAGATCCTGGCCTCCCTCCGCGGTCTCGTGAGCCAGCTGCCTCTGCTGTGCGATGTTAAGTTTGGTCTTCGCCAGCGTAACTCCTTCGATGAAGAGCGCCGAGTTGCCCTTGCGTATCGCGCCTGCGAGGAGGGGCCTCGATATGGAACGGTCAAGGCTTCGGTTTGGGGTCTTCAGCAACTCGAATATTTCGTCCGCTGACATGTCATGTGTCGCGCTATCCAGAGTGGTCCATCCCTTGAGCAGCGCTTCTTTGGTATGCAGTATGCCGCTAGCGGTAGCCATGCTTACACCTGATTATCATCAGTCCCTTACGCCGTCGGGCGTGATCTTTATGACGGTTTCGCCCTCAGGCATGCTGGGCGAATCAACAAGCCTGATTATCCTCTTCTCCTCCTTGCTCTTCCTGACGTAGAGCCTGGTGGTTGCCGCGTGGGCGACCACGTTGCCTCCTACCGGAGTCGTGGGGTCCCCAAAGAGCATTCCTGGGTTGTCCATGACCTGGTTGGTTATATACACTGCAAGGGAGTAGTCGTCCGCGAGTCTCTGAAGCTTGTGTATGTGCGCGTTAAGCTTCTGCTGCCTCTCGTTGAGCGCACCCCTGCCTATGAACTCGGAACGGAACAGGGCCATGAGCGAATCGACTATTATGAGCTTAACGTTCTTCTCCCTGATTAGCTTGTCTGCCCTCTCTATAGTGAGTATCTGCTGGTCCGTGCTGGTTACCCTGCTCACGAATATGTTGTCCAGGACTGTCTTGGAATCAAGGCCCGCGCCTTCTGCATCGGACTTGATTCTTTCAGGCCTGAACGTTCCTTCTGTGTCAACGAACAGCACAGATCCTCCCAGGCCTCCCTTCTCCACTGGCAGCTGTACGTTTACTGCAAGCTGGAAGCCCAGCTGCGTCTTCCCGCTGGCGAACCTTCCATACATCTCAGTAATGCCGTTTGTCTCAACGCCCCCGCCGAGGAGCTCGTCAAGCCCCTTTGCGCTTGTGGTTATCCTACCTAGGGACTCCCTCTTCTCGAGCACGGCTGTGCCTGTCTGCACCTCAATATTGGTTGCCTCGCGCGCAGCGTCAACCGCCTTCTTTGCGTTCTCCGAGCTTATGCCCGTTACCTCTGATATCTGGTACGGGGACGAGGCTGCCACCTTCTCTATGTTGTCGAAGCCATTAGCCCGCAACTTCTCGGCAGTGGTAGGCCCGATTCCAGGAAGGTCCTCAAGCTCATGAACGCCCTTGTCTTTTGCCAAAAAAGCCCCATAGATTTAGCTCAATTTACAATATTAAAGCTTGCCCTCGGTGGGTTTATAAGAATTGGCACATCAGTAACGCTGATGGTTCAAATAAAAAAAGGCCAGCACATGGTTCACATGCGCTGGCAAGGCGACCAGTTTCATACTTCTCCCCACAGTAGGAGGATACGTACGAGAACCTAAAGGCATATGCCCTCTTTAGGTTTAAAAGACTATCTAACTTGTGGAAGTTTTCAAAAAGATGAAACGATGACTAACGTATTGACCCTCGACGGTAAAGGGGCGGCGCTAGCGTTGGTTTTCGGCGTTGCGATCCTCTTTTTCGGCCGGAATTTAGGAGTGTTCTTCCTCTTCGAAATGCTTCTTTTTTTGATGCTGGCCGCACTGGTAACCAGAGCCGGAATATACAAAAAGAAGCGCCTTGGGGTGTACGAGGCTACGCGTGGTTGGAAGAATGTAGTTGCGAACGGGCTGACGCCGCTTGCTGTATCTTTTGTCTACTTTATCAACTACAGTGCAGGGTTCTTGCCTAGGGAGACGGTTGCCATAGTATACGTTGCCAGCGTCGCTGCTGTTGCAGCTGACAAGTTCGCCAGTGAGATAGGCATACTCGACGGGGATCCGGTGATGCTTATGAGTCTGCGACGGGTCAAAAAAGGCACATCCGGAGGCGTGAACGCGCTGGGGATTGCTGCTGCGTTAGCCGCGGCTGTTGTGATCGGGAGCGGCGTATACCTTATAGGCGGTTCGTTTGTTTCGATAGCAGTGGTTGCGGTTTCGGGATTGGCCGGAGATATAGTGGACTCTGTGCTGGGATATTGGGAGGAAAAGAAGATCGGGAACAAGCATACTTCTAACTTCGCCTGTTCCGTTGTCGGCGCTGCTGCGTGCGTAGTCATTTTGGCGCTTTTGTAAGCAGGTTTACTGCAGGAAACTTTCCCGATTTGGCATTATAAATAGGCGCGCGTTATAGTCAGATTGGTGTTTTAACGTCAGTGACAACCAAAAGTTTCGATGCAAAAGAAGCAATGATGTCCCGCGTGAAGAATCTTGAGGCGGACGCGCAAATCGGGATGGTAAGAAAGGTGCTCGACCACGGGGCTGTGATGCTTGTGGACTACATGGGTGGAGACGAGTCCATAGTGAGAGCAGCGAGGGTGTCATACGGAGCGGGAACAAAGACTTTGCAGGAAGACAAGGCGCTCATAAAATACCTCCTGCGACACTCTCACACAACTCCGTTCGAGATGGTGGAGACGACCTTCTACCTGAAGATGCCGATTTTCGTAATGAGGCAGATTGTCAGGCACAGGACCGCGAACATGAACGAGATGTCGCTGAGGTACTCGATTGAGCTCGATGTTCATTACGTGCCGGAGCTTGACGCCATACAGGGGCAGTCCTCATCGAACAAACAGGGCAGGGAGGAGAAAGGCTGGACGAAGGAGGCAAAGGAGGGGATACAGACCGAGATGCGGGACCATGCGGAGGCGAGCTATGCCCTTTATCAGAAACTGATCCAGCAGGGTGTAGCCAGGGAGATCGCAAGATTTGTTCTGCCCGTTACATTCTACACCGAATGCTACTGGAAGATGGACCTCTGGAATATGCTCCACTTCCTCGCGCTCAGAATGGACGCACATGCGCAGTTCGAGACCAGAGAGTTCGCTAATGCTATGGCTGAAGTAGTCAAGAAAGTGGTACCTGTCGCTTTCGAAGCCTTCGAAGAGTACATAAAAGACGGGATGAGGCTCTCTAAAAAAGAAGAGACTGCAGTTGCGACCCTGCTGAGAGGGGCTACGCAGGAAGATGCCTGCTCCGCAGCCGGGCTGACGCTATATAAGCCAGATGGGACACCGCTGATCACAGGGGAGGGGCCTGAATTCCTGCAAAAGCTGGCGGCTATTAGGGAAAAGGAGGCAAGGAGAGGCTAGGGGGCAGAGAACGGTTTCCATTCCTTGTGCTTCTCTAGGAAGCTGGGGATGTACGGGCAGTCGGGCCTGACCTTGAACCCGTGGGCCCTGGCGTACTCGAAAGCGGCTATGGCGAGCTTCTCCGCTACACCCTTGCCCCTGTCAGCTTCAGGAGTGAAAGTATGGTAGAAGCTGAGCGTCTTTTCGTCTATCTTGGAGTACAGCAGCTCGGCCTCTCCGTGTTCGGTCTCGGAGTAGAATCTGCCATCTGTGTGCTTTATCTCCATGTGAACACCTGCGCCAGCCGGGAATCGGACCCGGGTTTTGAGCTTGGGAAGCTCATGTCCGGCCACTAGACTACTGGCGCGCAATTGAGATTTGGCGTCAGCATTCTTATCTTATGTAGCTAGGGTCCCCTTTGAACTGCTGCCCCATCTCAGGAGGGAACTGCGCCTGCCTCGATTCCGCAAGCTCTCCAAGCATCTTCTCCGTCTCGCCCCTCAGCTTCTCTATGCTCCCTGGCTTTATCTGCCTGCCTATTATCTTGCTCACCACCTGGAGAACTGCCTTGGCGGAGTTGGCGTCTACATCAAGCATTCCCGTCTCGCCCATGATGCACGCGGCACCCATCTTGTGCTTCTTTGAGAACGCAACGATCATTCCCGCGGAACCGAGGACCGACATGCCAGTGGCTTCCGTAGGAGTCACCCCGTATCCCTTTATCTTGGTCATTGTGGAGGGATCGGTTGCGAGTCCGAACACCTTGGGCGACTTCACGTAGTTGGCGCCCATACTGAACCCTCCTATCGTGTATATCTTGGTGCCGCCGAGGTGCTTGAAGAACTCCACTATCTTCTCGTTGACCTCATACTGTCCCTCCGGCGTGAGGGGTTGCGCGTCTCCAAGGAGTATCACAACGTCACTCTTTCCCTGCCTGCCCTTGGCGTAGAAGAACCGGTTGCTTATCATCCTGAACGCGCCGTTCTTGAGCATCAGGATCTGGTAGGGAAAATGAGGAGAGTACAGCGTGGCGAACTTCTTTGCGCCGAGCTCCTTGCGGAGGTGTTCCGCCACGAGGCTCCCAATACTCCCTATCCCGGGCAGGCCGACGAAGAGTATTGGCTTGTTCAGCTTGGTCTTCTTGTAGTATATTTTGGTGTCTTTCATGCCCCACGCTTCGTTATGTTTATGCTCAACGTTCCCTTATATTTCTCCAGTATCTTTTCGGCTTCCTTTATCTTGCCCTCTACCACTGGATAGCTGGGCCCCCTGGCCGAGAGCTTGTAGTGAGGAGCGCCTTCGTAAAGCACGTCAACTCCTATACCCGTGACCTCCCCGAACGCCTTCTTTATCGTTGCAACGCTGCCTTTTTTGTTTATGGCTCTGAGCTCTACCGCGTAGCCAACCTCGTACTCCTTTGGCTTGACGTTCTTGGCAACTATGGCCTCGAACTCCTTTCTCACGTCGGACTCCATGGTCGCATCGGGGAGTTTCCCCTCGACTGCAAGGTCCAGCAGCTCCGAATATGTAGGGGCGACGAGCGCTGCCTTCTTCTCTATCTCTTCTATCTTTCCCTCTTTGTGGGCTGCCTGCACCGCCTGCGTGAAGAACTTCTCGGCCCTCTTCTCAAGGTTGAACTCGTTTATCTTGTCCTTCTTCTGTTTTGAAGTTACCTTCTTGAGCGAGACGTCAAGCGCCCTCCTTGACGGGTCGACGAATACCACCTTGGCGGCGTCTCTCTGGCCCTCTTTTATGAACTCGTGTATGTTCTTTATCCAGCCGGAGGCCACCTCATTGATCGGCAGGTAGGCATCTGCTTTGTACTCTACGAGCTCGCAGTATGCCCCGTGAGGCATTATTTTTGTTATGTGCACAAGGACGATCTCCCCAACGCCCGGCAGCTCTTTCTGTATTATCACTCTGTTTACCTCTTGATCTCCACTTTCTTCTTAGTCCTGCCGAAAAGCGACCTCTGTACCGTCTTCTTACACACTGTGCACTGAAGCAATAGCACCTGTCTCTTACCCAGCTTCTTGGCCCTGATCTTCGGCTCTACACTGCCGACGTACCCTTTGATTGACCTGTTGTGCGCCAGTGTGTGCCACGCAAGTCCTCTAGGTGCCTTCTTTGAGAAAACGCTCACTTTGTGGAGCGTGTGTTTGTTACAGTAGGGGCAGTATGTCATTATTTGGTTAGCTATTTTCATAATATCACATCATTGTGCTGTTGCTTCTCCTATCCTGTTCTTAATAATAAAGTCTGCGTCCTCGTTATCCATTACCTCTATTATCTCCCCCTGCTTGAAGGGGCCTATCTTTTTGCCTTTGGAGGTGAGCACCTCTGGCACGTCTGAAGTTATGCGCATTCTGGACACCTTGATTCCTCCGTCGGTCTTGTTCATAACAGCGAATATTTTGTTGTAGAGGACTTCATCCTCTGCAGGAACCGGGGCTGGAAGGGGTTTGTTGTATGCTATGTACAGCAGTATCTTCTGTTTCCTCCTGTTTTTTAATGTTGCGAGTATCTTTTCGGTATTGTCCAACGCGCGCGTTCCATCAGGCGTTTGGTCCTTCTTAAGTGAAGATAAAAACACCTGTGCTTGTGCGTAAAAGTCGTGCTGCAACGGCATAAGCTCTCCTGCAGACTTCTCCTGTTGGAGTGCAGAAAACAACCCTTCTGTAGTAATACTTAACGCCAAAACGCCACCGATCCCGGTATACTTCCAGTAATTAATCTCTGATTTTTTATTAATACCTACCGTTCTGTTGTATCTATTTAGATACATATAGTTATACTAAACGTCGCGATTAGTGGAACTGAACCGTCTAGCGAGGGGAGGATTTGGACCTCCGGTCTTCGGGTTATGAGCCCGACGGGTACTCCAGGCTACCCTACCTCGCTATGCTAAGGAATGGCAGTCAATGTATAAAAAGGTTAGATGCCGCGTCAGACCGAGGCGCTTACTGCGCCCGCGCTTTGTGCGGCCTCCTCATCAAACAGCGCCCTCGCCTCCTCCTTGCTGAGCTGCTTAAGCGCCTTTCCGCAGCCGTCGCACTTGAACGTCGCCTCATACGCCGCGTCGAAAGGCAGTATCACCTTCGCCTCCTCGTAGCATCTGCCGCAGTAGAAGAAATCGTTGCAGTTCTCAGGCAGTTTGTAGCCGTTGTCGGCCTTTGCAGTTATCGCGCTCTCATGAAGCTCCGTGAGCTTCTCTCCGTCAAGATACCACTTGAAAGTCAGCCAGCCCTTGCTGTCCTTGTTGGTGTCGTACCTGGCAACGCCATAACTGTCAAGCACGTTGAGTATGCGCCTTACCTCATTTATCTTCACACCGAGCTCGGCCGCTATCTTATCGTCAGTCTGGGGGGAATTGAGTAGTTTTATTACGTTTATGGCCTTCTTTCCCACGTTCTTTGATATAAAATCAGAAAACTTTACGTTATCAAGCAGCCCCTCTACCCTGAGCTTCTCAGTCTCTGCGGCGATCGTCGCCTGCTTGGCCTGCTCCCTCAACACCTTCTTCTGCTCCTTCAGTCGCAGTGCCCTCCTCGCCTCAAGCCTGTCCTGCCTCTCCTTCAGGCTCATCACATGCCTTTTAGCGCCTGCCGGCTTGCTGTTTGGCGTCTTTCCTCTTGAAGCCCTAGGATTAGCCTTGTTAAACTTTGACATCTTCGCACGGGGATTCTTACTCATATATTGGACACCACACGAATAAATACACGACGCGTGTTATTCGCACATAACACTATGCCGTCTCTTATATTTAAACGGTAGCTTATTTAGCAAAACAAACGCAAAACATTGTTATCTTGCTAACACGCTCCATCTTCCAGTCGCCAATACCTATTATGTCTCTTCTGGTATTTAAACAATTCTGAAGAGCGCCATCAAAGGAACGCGTTTAAACATACCAACCCCAGCAGTATAATTCGGTGTTCGAATGGATAACAAAAGCTGATACCTGTACCCGATTCCTCTAGGTATGGTCATCACCACGGTCATGATTACGGCATCTGCGGTTTCTGGGAGCGCGTACTTCAAAGGAGTCGGCATCGGCGCAGCTATGCTGTGGGTCGCCGAAGTAATCGCATATTTTGTGACAGCGAATCGCAAGAACAGAGGCAACGGACAAAGAGCATGCCTCTGTGTTGAAAGAGCGGGCTCGGTGGGATTTGAACCCACGACTTGCTGGTTAAGAGCCAGCCACTCTGACCAATCTGAGTTACGAGCCCAAAATAGGGGTCACTTGACCCGTGCCCTTACAAACTTCTCTATTAAAGAATCAAATGCCTTTCCGTGCGGCCTAATCTCGTAGGATACCTGCACTATTGGTTTGTTAGCGTTTATTATACTCCTCAGGTTGGTCGGCGTTGCAGATAGAACGATGTCACAATCTGCGCGGTTCACAGTGGCTTCGAGGTCACGTATCTGTTTGGCGCTGTAGCCCATCGCAGGCAGTTCCTTGTCCAAAGCAGGATACTTCACGAACGTGTCCTTTATTGTGCCCACCGCATAGCTCTTTGCATTCACGATCTTACTCACTCCATACTGCTTTGCGGCCACAGTCGCAGCCCCAAAACGCATGCTGCCGTGGGTTATTGTTGGACCGTCCTCTATCAGCAGCGCGCTGCTGCCCTTCACGATCCTTGGATTGTCTACACTGACAGCAGAGTCGGCCATCACAATCTTTGCCTTAGGGTTGATGGCTTTCAGATTGCTCTCAACGGTAGCAATCTCCTCTTTGCTTGCAGAGTTTACTTTGTTAACCAGAAGGACGTCCGCTATCCTGGCGCAGGTCTCTCCAGGGTAGTACGATATCTCGTTTCCCGCACGCAGGGGATCCGCAACGGTAATCATCAGGTCCGGCTTTATGAAAGGGGCGTCGTTGTTGCCCCCGTCCCAAATCACAAGCTGCGCTTCGTCTTCCGCCTTTCTGAGTATCTTCTCGTAATCCACCCCTGAATAGACCACGAATCCGTTCCTTATGTGCGGCTCGTAGTCCTCCCTTTCCTCTACAGTTGTCTTGTATTTGACTAGATCTTTCAGCGTAGAGTATCTCTGCACGGCCTGCTCTTTCAGGTCGCCGTAGGGCATCGGGTGCCTTATTATTGCTGTCTTCACCCCGTGCTTCCTTAGCAGCTTAGATACGTAACGTGTCGTGGGGCTCTTTCCAGCTCCGGTCCTTACCGCGCAGACGGCTATCACGGGTCTCTTTGACTTTAGCATCGACAGCTGAGGCGCGTAGAGCACGAAGTTCGCGCCGTTAGCGTTTACCCAGCTCGCCTTCTGCATCACGGTCTGGTAAGGTAGGTCGCTGTAGGCCAGGGAGCACGTGTCTGCCCTGAGCCTCTTTATCAGTTTTGGCAGCTCCACCTCATCGTATATCTTGATTCCCTTAGGGTATAGGCTGCCGCTCAGCTCTTTCGGGTATATCCTATTGGAGATGAATGGTATCTGGGTTGCGGTGAAAGCAACCACCTCGTACTGCGGGTTGTCCCTGAAAAGAGTGTTGAACTGGTGGAAATCCCTTCCTGCTGCGCCCATTATGATTATTCTCTCCTTCTTCAAGCGCTCCCCAAAGCATTATGTACGCTAAAATATAATACCTTTCAGTAGGTGCGTCTCCTGTGTGTTGTCCGAGCGTTTTCGAGGTCAAATTTTCGACGACAAAACGTCCCGCAAAGCTTTATAATAGTTGAATCGTCATCAATACTGTTAGGGTGCCAGTGGATAGAATGCAGAATGAAGTAGAGGAGTATAACGCATCAAAAATCGTTGTGCTTGAAGGGCCGCAGGGGATCAGGAAGAGGCCAGCGATGTACATCGGCACCACGGGCAGCGCTGGCGTCCTCCACCTTCTCTTCGAAGTGCTTGACAACTCTGTTGATGAAGCTCTGGCAGGCTACGCAAAGAGCATATCGATCAAACTCTCCCAGAGCTGTTCGGCGTTCA
>JAMCYP010000002.1 GCA_023476545.1 Candidatus Martarchaeota archaeon
GGAGAGGATAAGCATACCGCTGAGGCCGGTGTTCACAGTGTTCCCTCCGTAGAGCACCTTGCCAGAGGCTTTGACCTCCTCCATGCTCCGCGCGTATGTCTCCATCGCCTTCTGGCTTATCAACGGACCCATGTACACCTCTTTCTTGAGCGGATCCCCTATCTTGAAGCTCCTCATCTTGTCTATCAGCTTGCTCACGAACTCTTCCTTTATGAGCTCGTGTACGTAGACGCGCGAGCACGCGCTGCACTTCTGCCCGTCGAAACCGAAGGCCGCGCTTGCGATTCCGTCCACAGCGTCGCCGATGTCCGCCTTCTTGCCCACGATGGCAGGATTCTTGCCTCCCATCTCGACCACGAACGTCTTCTGCTGTCCTAGTTCGAGCGCCTTCTTGATCATTCCCAGGCCTGTTGCCCTGGAGCCGGTGAATACGATTCCGTCAACTCCTGGGTTGACTACCAGCTCGTCCCCAACCTCGGATCCCGGTCCGGTCACATAGTTGAACACGCCATCAGGCAGGCCCGCCTCCTTGAGCAGCTCGTAGACCTTCAGCCCGGTAAGCATCGTCATGTTGTCCGTGGACGACGGCTTGAACACAACGGCGTTTCCGGTTATCAGCGCGCCGGAACTCATCCCCACGGATATCGAGATTGGGAAGTTGAACGGAGCTATCACTCCAAACACCCCATAGGGCCTCAGCGGTATGCTTATCCTCTCCTCGCTTCCTGGCGCTCCCTGGAATCCTGCATCTACCTTGGTGCTGCTGCCTCCCAGCCTCGTCTTCCTTATGTAGCCCTTGTTCCTCGTCATCTCCATCGAGTAGTAGTTGAGGAAGTCTATCGCCTCGTCAACCTCGCCCACCGACTCGTACCTTGTCTTCCCGTTCTCTATGCTGAGTATCGCCGCTATTCCGAACTTGTGCTTCCTGAACAGCCCGGCGGCGTTGAGCATTATCTTTACGCGTTCCCTGTAGTCCATGCCGCCCCAGACGGCAAACGCAGCTCTCGCGGCCTCTACCGCCTGCTTCACGTGCTCCCTGGTGCCCTTCTGGAACGTGCCTATGTGGCTGCCGTCTATTGGCGACTTCTCAACCAGCTCCTCCCCTGAGAATATCTCCTTGCCTCCTATGTACATTCCGTGCTTCTTTCCAAGCACCCCGCCCTTCGTCTTCGCCACAGCCTCGTCAAACAGCCTGTCGAACTCCTGCTCGTTTCCCTGCTCTACATACGTCTTGTACGTGGTCTCGTTCTGAAAACTAGACATTGCAATCACACTATTATCCACGCTAAAGTATTAATGCCTTCCAGCGAGAATTCGGTATTTGCCAAGCGGTAACGTCAACATTTAATAACACAAAAATTGAACGTTAACATCTGCATTCATTCGGAGGTGGCAAGCGATGGACAACGTCAAGGAAGCATCATCGTACGAGAGGATATCCGGCGCATACTCTCGCGAAGTGAGAGCTGGGATCGTGTCGCACCTTAACTCGCGCAAAAAGATGAGCCTTGGGACCGACGCGCTCGAGCTGTTGCTGCTTGACGACAGGCTGGTCAGGTTCGCGGCTGGCATGCGCCCCTCGCGCTACGACAGCGACATAGTAATAACGTTGGCGTTGGTCGGCATGCAGGACAAGGAACTGCTCAAGCCGGCGCTGGAGCTCGCGGAGCAGATGAAGAGATACCCTGACGACTGCATGTACGCCCTGCGTACTGTATCGGAGACACTTGCGATGTCCATACGCCTCCAGAACTTTAGGCAGATCGATTCCTTCGCCCCTCTGGCCGCGCACGTGATCACGGCGCTGAGCTCAAGGTGGAAGCGCGAAGATGTGGTGGGAACAATGGAGCTCATTGACAAGTCCAAGCGCCTCACGAGCGACGCCGCGGAAACCAAGACCGTGATAGGATGCGACTCTGATCTCAATGACATCGCGCGCCTCTTCAAGTTCGTGGCCCCTCCAAGGAAGGAAGAGGCAGGGGCCGGAGACAACAGCCTGGACTCGCTCCTCCTATCCGAAAATGAGATCTACCGCAGGGAAGAGTATGATGCCTTGCAGCTATCTGACGTGCAGAAGAGGGTGCTTGCCGCCATATCGCAGACACCGGGGAACCTGAATGAGATTTCGCACCTGGCCGGAAGGAGCCAGAGCGAGGTGGACCGTGCGCTCCGCTTTCTTTCAGACAAGAGCCTTGTAGCTAAAAACCGTGCCGGGCACTACTCAACAACATGGGACGGCAGGCAGTATGCCATGCAGCACGACCTGCATCTGGACGATGAAAAAGGCGCGGAAGGCGGCTCCTGAAGCCACTGAATCGGCTCTCGGTCAATACCGCACCTATGGAAAAGTTTTTTATTAGTATACCGAGAGAATATATACGGCGACCGAATGCAGAGTACCGCGACCACTGTCAGTGTCAATAAGTTCGACATAGAGGGGCTCGTGCGCGAGGCCACGTGGAAGGACATACTGGTTGACCTTGTAAAGAAGAACGAGCTCAATCCGTGGGACATAGATCTGATAGACATAGTGGGAAGGTACATAGACGTGGTCAAGCACATGAAGGTGCTCGACCTGCGCGTGCCCGCCAACATAATACTCGCCGCCGCGATACTGCTGCGGCTCAAGAGCGACATGCTCGAGATAGAGGAGAAGGAGGAGGCGCAGCCGGAAGGCGATCAGGTCCTCATGCCTCCGTTCGTTCCAGCAGAGGGACTCTCGGTGAGGATAAGGCTGCCTCCGAAGAGGCGCGTCTCGCTCAACGAGCTGATATCGGCCCTTGAGGAGGCGATGAAGCTCAAGGAGTACCGCGAGGCGCAGGCGAGCTCGGCGGAGTCGAAGCCGGTGCAGATGACGTTCACACACGCGAACACCGAGGCGGACGTGGAGAAGGTGTTTGACCTGGTGAAGAAGCATGCAGACAGCAGCAAGATGGTCACGTATGCGCTTCTCTGCGACAAACATGGAGGCGAGCGCCCCATTCTCGAGGTGTTCATACCCCTGCTCTTCCTGGCTAACAAGAACAGGTTGCTTCTTCTTCAGGAGACCTTCTTCGGAGAGATACTGGTCTCGCTGAACTGAGGATTGCATGGAGGAGCAGATAGACTACAAGAGGCTGGTAGAAGCTGCGCTCTTCATGTCCCCTAACGCGCTCAGCGCGCAGGACCTCTCGGGCATAACCGGCATAAAATCAATAGGCCACATAGAGCAGATGCTCGCGGAGCTCAAGGCAGAGTACGCATCCCGGGAGACCTCCCTGGAGGTGATAGAGATAGACAAGAAGTACATGCTCTCGCTCAGGGAACCGTACGCAAGCAGGGTGAGCCAGCTCGCGAGCGGCCCGGACATCACAAAGGGCGCGCTCAAGGTGCTCGCGTACATCAGCCAGAACAACAACACGATGCAGAGCTACCTGGTCAAGGTCTTCGGCGCATCGACCTACGACCATGTGAAGGAGTTGATAGAGCACGGCTTCATAGAGCGAAAGAAGCGCGGCAGGAGCTGGCGCATAAGCACGACAAACAAGTTCAGGGAGTACTTCAACGCTCCGCCTAGTAGGTCGGATGAGACTCCTTGATCCCTTCAGTATAGTTCAGGTACAGCGCGGCGACAAACAGGTACGAGGAGAGCCTGTTCATATAGCTCTTGATATTCTGCTCAAGCTTGTGCTTCTCGGCCGCTGATACAACCGCGCGCTCCGCGCGTCGCGCTACGGACCTGGCAAGATGGAGATGGACCGCGGCCTCGCACCCTCCTGGTATCACGAACTTCTTCAGTTCTGGTATCCGCCTGCCCATGTCCTCTATCGCCTCCTCGAGCCTGCTCACAGCTCCGTCGCTCAGCTTCGCCTTCGCAACCTTGCCATTCTGCAGCGACGCTATGCTCGCGCCTATTATGAACAGCTCATTCTGTATCTCCCTGAGCTGCGGTCTCACCACGTTGTCGCGCGCGTAGTATAGCGCCACTCCTACCGAGCTGTTAAGTTCGTCCACTTCGCCTACCGCCACGATTATCGGGTCATTCTTGGCAAATCTGCCTTCTCCCAGCAGGCCGCTGAACCCCTCGTCTCCCTTTCCTGTGTAGTACCGCATGCCCCCACTATTGAATTTAATATGTTGCGAGGCTATAAAAAACAGGGGCCCGTGGTCCATCGGTAAGACGCCACTTTCACAGAGTGGAGAGCCGAGTTCGACTCTCGGCGGGCCCAGTCGTTATTACCGACGACAGAATGGGAGTTCGGCGCTGGAAAATCAGAATGTTTTCGGGGCATAAACACAACCTAAAACTGCTGATGACTCTCTGGGAGAGTATTTAAATGAAAGGGATTCAGATTCCCGTACGCTTTCGATATTCTTCTTGAAGTATTCTACAATGTCCGCTGTCATTTTTCTTTTCAGTATGTTCACAAATAGCCCATTTCCGACTTCCTTTTGCTGCTCTTTTTATCTCCCCGTTCGCAAAAGTCAGAGCGTCTTTCAAGGAACCTTCAAAGGCAACATCGTCCTTTTCCTCGGGCCCATTTGCATTTGTCGTCATAAGCGAGAGAGTTCGGTGCTGGAAAAAGAGGGGAAATCTGGGGCATAAAACACAGCTGGAAACTGCTGTTAGCTCTCTGAGAGAGTATTTAAAGAGTTGGGATTCACTTATGCTTTATGGCTATAAGAAAAGACAGAGAACAAGAGTTTAATTCCATAATGAAACTTCTGGATTACATTACAGTCACATTTGCAGGGGGCAGTGCCATCAGCTATCTGCTTGGCGCAGGCCTAATCTCGTTTGTAATAGGTTCCACAATCCCTACTTTTTACAAATACGCTTTCCTTCTTTTCACAACCCTATTCTTTGCTCTCCGAGCAGAAGGATTGTTCATGCAGAAAAATACAAAAATTGCCGAATATGGCTTTATAATACAACTGGCAGGTTGGGGGTACATCACTGGAATTCTGGCGAGGATTTATGAAATAACTCCTTCACAAGATTCAGTCACCATGTGGCTATGGCTAATCCTATTTACAGTAATCAGCTTTTTGTTAGGGATAAGATACATAGAAAGAGGCATTCAAGAAACACTAAAGAGGTGAAAAGTGGCCAGTTTGAAATTTTATTAATTTGACCGAGTCAGAACATTTTATCTTGAAATCAACAAAGCGAATAATGTTAGCACTACTCCTGATATTAATAGCACTAGAAAAAGCAAGTCACTTAACCAGCGTGTTCTTTCCGAACACTTCACGCTTTTATAGTTAAACAGCATATCGCTCTCGCTGTTGCTGTTGAAAAGAAGGGCGTACCTGCGCTAACAGGTTTTGCCTGCTGTTTCTCCCGTATTGCTAAAGGATAGACGCAAAATGGGATTTAAATGAAAAGGGTTCGATTTAATCTCTGTTACTTAGCCAATAGTAAATGATAATTATAACTATTACGGCTATAAAAGCAATTGCAAAATCAAAGATAATCTGGTTGACGGTATTCTGGAAGAATTGTTGAATTGGAGAAGGCGTTACATAAAATATATAAAAGAGAAAAATAACCACTGCGATGGTTACCACTCCGCTTATTACTGCCTCAATCTCCGATTCAACACTCATTTTGATCTCCTTCCGTTTTTACGTATCTTGCGCTTTTTAGATTTCGACTGCAACGTCTCGATTATTGTATAAGCAGAAAAAATAATAACTAACATTCCTGCAACTAGATAAAGCAGTCTGAATTCAATCGAGCCAACTGGAACTATCGCCAGCCCAAGTGCGCCGTAGGCAATTGCTGCTCCACCTATAAAGGTTTCGAGGCCTCCCGCCAATAATATAGTCACCGCTTGTATTATAGTTAACTTCTTTTTTGCCAGCAGAATTATCAAGACAATAAGGGGGACAAGTACGATAAATATAATAGCAACGTTTGTAGCATTTGCCAGAGATGATACTGTACTGCTTGTCTGATTAACAGTGGTATTCATGTTTAACTCTGTTTACCATACTTTATATATACTCTTCTGCTGACTGCTATTCAATGTCTGTTCAAAAAGGCGGAACATCAGTATACTTTCTAATGTATCCCCTTTTGAGCAGATGATAGTATCTATAGTCCCATAGCGCAAGCATAAGAAAAAACGTAGCTGGCACCATCAGCAATGCAAGATAAAAATTCAAAGAAGCTGTGCTAATTAGGAATATGCCTACATAAAAAGTCAAAGCGAATAGGACTATCTTTTTACTTTGTAGTTCTCTAATATGTCTGTGCGCATAGCTGATACTTTTCAAACTAAAATCGTATTCCCCGAAACTGAACCGTTGCCCTTTATATCTTTTTGACATCGCATACTTCTCAGTATGTGTTCAAGATTGTGGAGCAATCTTGTTTAGCCATTTCTGCTATTTCTATTTTCTTAATCTAACGCAAGTATTTAAAGAAAGTCGGTTCGGTTATATTAGTAAATTTAAATCTATTCTTCTATAGTTAGCATATGGTTACTGCTCTCAAAGAAATTCTAAAAGAAGCGGAAATGTATTCAGAAATGTTCCCATCAAGCTTCAGTACGTTTGATAGATTAGTGCACGAAATAACTTCTTCGCTAAGCATACAGTTTGCCTATCTGTCAAAGAAATATGAAATAAAAAAGACAACAAAGGTTGTAGATAAAGTTTCTTCAACAAATATAGCAAAACAATTAAAACAGCTTTCTATTTTTGTTGTTACAAACTCACAAATCTTCGAATTCGAGCTAGACACCGAGTTTGCCAGATATGATGTGGTGAACATTACAACAATAGAAAGAATTGAATGGCGTGTTGAAGGTAATGTTACTATTCTCACTCTTAACCACTCTGTAGGAGCGAGTGGAATGACTAGTACACTGAATGCGTACAATCAAGATGACGTAGAACAGCTACAAAACATCAGAGATTTTCTTTATGAGAAACTCAAATAGGCCATATTATGGAAGACGTTGATATTTTCTCTCAATCAAAAGAATCCGCGAAGAAAAGGGACGAATATCGTTTCTTTTTCTATGGTTTGGTTATCACCGTATTTGTCTCTTTTATAGTGCAACTTCTATTACTACCTGTCAAAGTTACGGGCCTTGATTATTACTATAACAGTACTCTCATTTTCTCCACATTCATTTCTAATATCTTCTTCATGCTCTTAGCTATCTTCTTTGTATTTTTGTTTCTCTACTTTGTTGTATACAAATTTATTGTGCCACGATTGATGGCAACCACTTATCAAAGCAAAATGAATATAGGAATCCCTTCTGAGATCAAAGGAGAAGAAAAAATCAGATTGCATAAAGAGCTAAAAGAAATCTTTGAAAATATTGGACAGATGAAAGGGTTCGAAGTCGATACAGAAGAAAAAACGTGGGAATTGACAAAAGGAATTTTTTCCAATCCCAAGATTAAAGTAGAATGGGAGGATAGGCAAAATATAGTTGTTCTTTCTTGGATAAATGACATTAAGGTAGTAGATATCTGCCAAGATATGAGTAAAGTATTCATTGAAAAGATAGAGACCAGCTTCAAAAAAGGGTTACCTCAATAAGTAGAATAACTAGCAATACAAGCACAAGAAATAGTAATTGATTTGAGATTCGTTTCTGTTTTTTAGATACGTATATCACAATAACCTCTTTAGTCTCTGGTAACTTAGACGATAGAACTGGTTTAGTCATGCGAGACCTTCTTCTTCAACATCGCAATCTCGCTCACGCTAATTGCGTCAATAGTGTCGTAGAGCTCCTTCTTGTCCAGCGCAATGTACGTGTTCGTCGTGCTCGGATTCCTGTGCCTAGCGAAGTGGGCTGTGAGCACCACGTTCCCATTCGTGCTACGGGCGAACCTCGTTATTGCATAGTGCCTTAGCGAATGCGTGGTTAGGCGATGCAAGCGTCTCGGCGTCCTGCTATTGCGTTCCTCGCTCACATCATAGGTCTCGTCGAGCCCAGCGTCAGTTATGTACTCCCTGAACATGTTTCGCACGTAGTTGAGGTCGAGGTGGTTGCAGCCGTGCTTGCTGTACTTGAAGTCCTTGAAGAAGATGTAGCCCTCGTGCTGCTCTATCTCTTGCGTATGCGCATGTATGAAGTCTAGCGTCTCCTTGAATAGCGGGAGAGGAATGCGCAAGCTGTCGGGCTGCCTAGCCTTCTCAGTATAAACAATAAGCTCTCTGCTCTCTGGCTTTATGTCCTTGATATTAACCCTTACAGCTTCTCCCACCCGCAAGCCGAGATTAGCCATAAACTCGAATAGCAAGCGATGCTTCTCGTTGTCTATGTGAGCTAGGAATACCCTGAGCTCCTGCTCCTCGAAACCCTTGTTGAGCGTTCCGTACTTGGCTATTCTTGGCCTCTTGAACCTGCCGAGATAGTGCTGCTTGATTTCGCTCCTAAGCTCCTCAATCTCCCATTTAGCCATAGCAGGCAATCGCTCCTTTACCAGCTCTTTCGTACCTATCGGTTCGGGTATCTTCCTGCAAGTGAAGACCTGTGTCTGTACACTATTCGCGTTCATTCTCATAGTCAGAGCCTCGAAACGTGTTCGGATGTCGTTGTCTTGGAGGGGCAAAGACCTATCCTGCCTTGCCAAGCCAATGACCCGCCCGATTGTGTACGTGCTCGCTTCGGGCTTCTTGGGAAGCCCTCGCTCGCTGTCGAAAGTGAGATAAAGCTGGGGTGCGAGAAGTAGCTTACCTTTGCAGGATGCCGTTTGGGCGAGCAGGCTGCCAACAGCCTGCGAGCCTCTGTGCTGCTCTCGGCGGGCCCAGTCTCCTTATCTTCAACTCGCGCCATGGTCGTGGCTGTCCTCCCAGTTCCTTGGGAATTTCACGGACCAGCCCATTCAAGAGTGACTTCCTTACGCAGAATTTTGGACAAGATATAAATAAAGTTACGTCATTAATTTCATACTGAATCAATGGCTCAAAACGGCGACCAGAAAGAGAAGCACAAGTTTCTCTTCGTAACACAGGAGGCCCTTTCAGCTGACCTGGCATGGGAGCTGGTCAAGGAAGGGCACGAGGTGAAGTTCTTCTGCCACGATCAGCCTGAGAAGGACGTGGGCAGTGGGTTCTTCGGCCAGGTGGATGACTGGGAGAAGCACAAGGACTGGGCCGATGTGATAGTCTTCGATGACGTCGGGTTCGGGACAAAGGCGGATCAGCTGCGCAAGGACGGCAAGTTCGTCTTCGGCGGCGCTGCGTACACAGACAAGCTCGAGTTCGACAGGGAGTTCGGCCAGTCGGAGCTCAAGGCCGCAGACGTGAACATACTGCTGAGCCAGAACTTCGAGTCCTTCGACGAGGCGGTGAAGTTCGTCAAGGCAAATCCCGACAGGTACGTGCTGAAACCGAGCGGCGAGATACAGGACGAGAAGGAGCTTCTGTTCGTGGGCCAGGAGGAGGACGGCAAGGACGTTATCCAGGTACTGGAGCACTACAAGGAGACATGGTCAAAGAAGATGAAGAAGTTCCTGCTGCAGAAGTACGCTGACGGCGTCGAGGTGGCGGTCGGTGCGTTCTTCAACGGAAAGGAGTTCTCCATGCCCATCTGCGTAAACTTCGAGCACAAGAAGCTGTTTCCGAATGAGATAGGACCAAGCACCGGCGAGATGGGCACCACCGCCTACTGGTCGAGCAACAGCCCGATATTCGAGGCGACGCTGAGGAAGATGAAGGAGAAGATAGCCGCAAGCGGCTACGTAGGCTACATAGACATAAACTGCATCGCCAACTCCAGGGGCATATGGCCTCTCGAGTTCACATCAAGGCTGGGATATCCTACTATAAGCCTGCAGATAGAGGGAGTGACGAGCGACTGGGGCCAGCTGATATACGACCTCGCTCACGGCAATGAGGTCCAGATCAAGGCAAAGAAGGGCTACCAGATCTGCGTGGTTGTCGCCATACCTCCGTTCCCGTTCGAGGACCAGAAGGCATTCAAGAAGTATTCTGAAGGCGCCGCGATACTGTTCCGCCGCCAAGCCCGGGACGGAGTGCACATAGGCGAGGTCAAGATGGTGGGCGAGGACTGGTACATCGCCGGGCAGTCGGGCTACGCCCTGATAATAACGGCTTCGGGCGCCGCGATGTCCGACGCCGTGAAGAACGTGTACCAGAGGGTTAGCAACGTCATGATACCCAACATGTTCTACAGGTCTGACATAGGCCAGAGATGGAGCCACGACAGCGACATGCTCCTGAGCTGGGGACACCTGTGAATAATATAGGACATCCTATATGTTTAAATATCTCTGGCTGCATATGATTCAGGTATGACGATGGACAACTCAGAACCGAATGTATGGGCGAAGCTGGCTGACGAAGAGACGATAGCGAGGACCGCCGAGGCCTTGAAGCAGCACGGAATAGAAGTCTTCGTTGTCGGGAACGGGGAGGAAGCGAGGAAGAAGGTATTGGAACTGATACCCGAGGGCGCGGAAGTTCTGGAGGCTTCGTCCACAACGATGAACGAGATCGGGGTCACGAAGGAGATAGAGGAGAGCGGCAGGTACGCCTCGGTGCGGAAGATGCTGCACGGGATCGCGGACGCTGAGGAGAGGGGCGCGATGAGGAGGAAACATCTTGCAGCACCCTACGCCATAGGCAGCGTGCAGGCGATAACCGAGGACGGTCGCCTGGTAACTGCATCAGCGAGCGGCAGCCAGATCTCAGTCTACGCATTCGATTCGCAGAACGTGATACTTGTAGCAAGCACAAACAAGATAGTGAAGGGCTTGGATGAGGCGATTAAACGCATCAACGAACGCGCGCTCCCACTGGAGAGCAAGCGCGTCAACGAACAGTATGGCTGGTCGCAGGGCAGCTACGTCGGCAAGCTGCTTGTGATCGCGCGCGACAGTCCGGGCAGGACCAAGCTCATCCTTGTCAAGGAGGTCCACGGTTTCTGAGCGGCGGCCTCAGCCGCTCGTTACGGTCACGTTCGTGGCCGTGTGCGCTCCGCCGTCTCCTATGACCGTCAGCTCCCACAGGCTTCCGTTTATCGGAGTTACCCGTATGTGCCCGTTCGCGTAGTCTATCTGGCCCGAGAACGTGAGGTTGACCGAAGAGCCCGCCTGCAGCACGTAGCCGGAGTCGTTCTGGAAGCAGTTGTCGCAAGTCTGCATCTCAGGAGATGCCCCGGCTCCAAGGAACGGCAGCGCCAAAGTGCCGTTTGAGGTAACTATGAAGTTCAGCACGCGCAGAGACTTCACGTCTGCCCCCTCTCTTACGAGGCTGTTCAGCTTTGCAGAGTCTGCCGTGTCAAGCCCATAACTTCCGTTTATGTTGCTTCCGTTTCCGAACACCCTGACGTGCACCCCATTCACCAGGGCCTGCACTCCGAGGTCGTTGCCCTCAACGTTTCCTGCGTCGTGCGCCTGCACGCCCACAGAGGTTCCCGTTCTCGCGCCCATGTCAACGCCTGCGTTCGCGTTAGCCTGGACAGTCTCGTTCGTGTTCGCCATAACTGGCAGGAAGTTGGGTATGGCGTCTATCTCCGCCTTCATCGTGGCGTTGGCCCCCAGCGGAGACACCACCACGTCGGGCACTCCGTTCAATATCACGTGCCTGAGCGTGACGCTCACGTTGGAGTTGTCCTTTACGGTCACGCCGATCTGCGTCGTGCTGTTGTTCACCACCCTGAAGCTTTCTGATGTTATGCTTATGGACGGGGTTGTTGCGTTAAGCTCCTCGCTCTCGTAGTGTGTCAGCGCCTGCCTCTCTCCGATCTGCGCCCTTTCCGTCTGATTGCCGAGCACCACGGCCTTTGCCGACGGAACAAGAACGAAGACGGTGGAGTTGTCAGTGAATATGCTGGCGACAACAGGGCTGAGGTCTATCAGCAGGCTGGAGTTTGAGGTTATCCGGCCCCCGATCGTCACCGGAACTGTGAGGTTTCCGCTGGGCACTGTGACGTTGTACTTTGTGCCGTTTATCACGATATACGCGGAAGATATGTCGAAGCTTATTATGTTTATCATAGAGTTTGCCGGTACGCTTCCGGTTCCGATTACCTGGCTTGTATTTATCAGGCTCATGAGGTCAAGGCTCCCGTTTCCACTGCCCGACACCCACGCGGAGGAGGAGTTGCCTGAGCCTATGTAGTGGGCTCTAAGAGAAGAGTACGTTATGTTGAGCGATGTGGTGCCATTTGGTACGCTGGGCGGATCCGTGAGCGAAAACACAACAGAATGTCCGGTTCCAACAGACCCGAACCCAGCAACGCCAAATGCGAAGAAGGCAATTACCCCAAGCAGCACAGCTAGTGCCGCAGCTACCTGCGGAATGTTGCTCACTCTCTTCAGTCCCGCAATGCTCTTAACGTCAAAGTCAGGATTCGCCTTGTAGTACTTCCATTTCTTGATGAACGGATTATCCACTATGCGCACGGCCCCCATCCTTTCCAGCTCATCTATGTGCTCGCTGACCGTGGATGGAGCGAGCCCGAGCTCGTCGCTTATCTCTCCCGGTGTCTTCGCATCCTTTGATACAAGCTTCAATATCTTCTTCTTAGTCTGCCAGGTCTTGGTCATATGAACACATCTGAAGTATATGCCCCTACTTTTTAAAATAGATTCGGTAACGTTTCGGTTTCATTTCGGGTTTGGCGTCGTAAAACTCAGGTCATAGCGTCTTGGTGTCCTGGCTCTTCCAGAGGTAGAGCGAGGCGATGGATCTGTATGGGGCCCATCGTTCAGACAGGCTCTTCAGCTTCTCGCGGCTGGGCGCGCTCCTGAGCCCATAGACTCTGCGAACCGCATTCTGTATTCCAAGATCGTCCAGCGGGAAGACATCAACTCTTCGCAGGCTGAACATGAGAAACATCTCAGCGGTCCATCTCCCGATCCCCTTCACATCGTCAAGAATCGCTATCACCTCCTCATCGGGAAGCCTGGAAAGCGTCTTTAGGTCGAGCTCCTTGCGCACAAGCCGTTCGCACAGGTCCTTTATGTACGAGTACTTTTGCGGCGAGATGCCCGCACCTCTTACGCGCTTCTGGCTCGTTCTCAGGAACTCCCGTGGTTTCGGGAACCTTCCGCCGTAAAGCCCACGGAATTTATTTGCGATTGCCTCCGCCGCGGAGCCTGCTATCTGCTGGTATATGAACGACTCTACTATGGCCTCGTAGGGGTCGGACGGGCCCCATTCGCGGTTTATGGATCCGAATCTCGAGATTATCTCTGCCATCTTCCTGTCGCTCTTCATCAGATGGCGCATTCCCTTCTGCCATGTGTGGTTGCTTACCAATGTCTCGAAACTGCGTTTGCGCATAGGGATGTCTCTCTTCCATAAAAGTATTTATTATCGCACGCATGCCGCACCTCCGCGCAGTTATGGGCGCCTGCGCGACATCATCAAAGCTCATCGCTTATACAAAACGCTCATATAGCTTCTCGCGCAAACTTCCTGAACGGTGGGAATGTGCAGTACAGGGAATTCGTAAGGATAGAGCGCATAAAGCACATGCTGGATATTATCGCCTACGGATCGCTCGGCATAGACATAGCAATAGCGGTCGCCACCATGATCTCGCTCAACTTCTATTCCGCGGAACTCAGCCGCATAGAGTACCTGCTCAACGTTGGCGTGACAATCGAGGTGTTCTTCACGTTCGTGCTCCTTATCGCGCTCGCGTTCCTATACCGCTACGAGAAGATAGTTGACAATCTGGCGAGCGTCAGCCGCCTGCTCACCGGTACAAAACGGCAAAGAAAGAGACGGTAATCCGCATCCTGTATGTAGCTTTAAATATTACTATTTCCAAGGTTTAAATATATGGCAAAGTCCCGGGGAGTCGAGAAGTCCGAGCGCCTTCTTGTCCTAGTTGTCGACGTAGACAACGACCTTTACAGGAAGACAAGGATAGGCGGGCCGCTGATCGGAAGGGTGCAGAACCTCAACGGCGCCGCCCAGCTGGCCCTCGCAGACCCTGAGGACACCGACGCCAACACGATGTTCCAGGCGGTCAAGCTTTACGATGAACTGAAGGAGGATGGCTATTCGGTGAGCGTTGCCACGATAACCGGAGCTGAGAGCGAGGGTTACAACGCAGACCGAGAGGTTGCCAGCCAGATAGAGCGTGTTCTGGACCAGACCAAGTCGGATTCGTGCATCTTCGTCACCGACGGAGCTAGCGACGAGCGCGTCCTCCCGATAATAGAATCTAGGATAAAGATAGGCAGCGTCAAGATGGTGACGGTAAAGCAGAGCAAGGCGCTCGAGAGCACGTACGTGGCGGTGCTGGAGAAGCTGAAGGAGCCGCACTATGCACGTATAGTGTTCGGCATACCAGCCATACTCTTCCTGCTATTCGCGATAAGCTACGCTGCAGGACTGGGCTGGCAGGTGCCGCTAGGCCTGATAGGCCTCTACCTGCTGGTGAAGGGCTTTGGGCTGGAGGAGGTGCTGCTCGGCTCGTTCCGCGGTTTCGGATTCAGCATAGAGCGGATGAGCTTCGTCTTCTACCTGAGCTCCCTTGTCTTCTTCATAGCGAGCATCTTCATAGGGGCGAGCAACTACCTCTCGCAGCTCAAGATAAGCGGAGACGCGAGCTTCGCCACCGCATACGCAGTGGAAGGATTCCTGCTGCTGCTCCCGTTCATGTTCGGCCTCTACCTAGTGGGCAGGATAATCGACACGAAGTCTAACAGGTACATGTTCCGCAACTTCCGCTACGGCGTCTACATAGGCTCATCCGTGATTATCTGGGTGCTCGTCTACTCGTTCATGGCCTGGCTCCTTGGTCAGATATACTTCAGCCAGTTCCTCTCTTTCACGCTCGCAGCCATAGTTGCTGGCGTGGCGATATCGGTCGTGTCCAACCTGCTGCGCGCGAGGGTGTTGCGCACCAAGCGGCTGAAGAACAAGCTCGTGGTCAACGAGCTGGGCACGATGATCGGCAAGGTCGCCGGCGTGGACACGAAGCGTGGCGGGCTGATAGTCAACACCAGCTTCGGCAACCCTGTCAGGTACAGCGTAGACCGCGTGGTCGAGGTATCGGACAAGGTAGTAGTGAAGTGAGACCTTTCTCATCTCACTGAGGGGTGTACTGCGAAGTCCAGTCGCTGCTATAACTCAAACCTTTTGTCGTCCCGTTGCGGCCGTTTCCTGAATAATCGTTAGCATTCCCATCCAGCGTCCACCATCCGACAAGGTTCTGCAACCGCGTAGGCGCGCCTCCTATGCCTTCTACATACAGTTGCTGCACCTCGTTCGCTGAAAATGATGTATTGTATAGCTGTATATTGGCTATACTCCCCTGCCACCAGTCAAAGCACGTAAGGCAACCGTTCCATCCGTAGACGCCTATGGAGAATGGGTACTGCGTATTTGCAACGCCGCTGGTGACGACGGTGTTTGCAACAAACTGCCCGTTTAGATATAGCGATATGACGTTCCCATTTATTGTGCCTGCGACAAAGTACCACGTATCGGGCTCCAGGCTTGAAGTCCCTATGCCGTACAAACCCCCGTTCGCCTGCGTAACTCCGTTTCCTGCCAGAAAACTTATGAACGGCGCGTTGTCACATGTCCTGTATGCCTCGAACGACCATCCCTGAGCGACGCCCGCCGACCCGCCTCCGTTGCCCTCCATCTGGCCCATCAATCCAACAGCGCAGATATTGCTTGTTTGCAGCTGGCCCTCTGTAAACCAAGCAGACGCGGTAAGCTCGTTTATTGTTGATCCCTGGTTTTGGAAAGCGGTAAGGTTGACACCTATATACTGCGTAGCGGGTCCTGGATAGTTGTTAAAGTTTCCAACGTACTGAGGCAGCTCTCCGGTGCAGATGCCGCTCAGCGAGATGAGCCTTACGTTAACCGGCCCGTAAGGCCTGTAGACCTGGCAGGCTCCCGGAGGCGCCCTAGGTGCTAGAACGTTTGAGTTGAATACACCGAGCTGGAAGAGAGCCGCGAGCACCACTATCACGACTAGTATGGCCCACCCGTAGGTAGTCACGTACTCCATCGCAGACTGTGCCTTAGCCTCCCTCTTTCCCATACTCTTGCCAGTTCCTGATAAGTTTAAATATGTGCTCTTATTAATTCTACTCAGCAAATAACCGTATGGCAGCAATCGACTACGCCGCGTACGACAACAGGAACATAGTGCTCAACGAGCTCATAGGGCTCAGGGTGCGCGTCCTGAAGTGCGCTGACAGAAAGCAGGTTGGTTTGCAAGGTACCGTAATAGACGAGAGCAAAAACACTCTCGTAGTAGACACGGGCAACCGGCTGATGAGGCTGGTAAAAGCAACGTCTACCTTTCGCTTTTATGCGGGAAGGAAGTCGTTCATAGTCAACGGAGTCGAGATAAACTTCCGGCCCGAGGACAGGATAGAGAAGTCGATGAAGTACTACAAGAGGAGGGAAGCCTGATGCCTGAAAACAAATGCGATGACCCGAGGTGCCCGATACACGGGCAGCTGAAGACGCGAGGAACAAGGCTCGCGGGCCTAGTCGTAAGCAGCAAGGCGAAGCGCACCGCCATAGTGGAGATAGACTACACTATCTACCTCTACAAGTATGAGCGATACCTCAGGAAGCACTCCCGCATAGCGGCCCACAACTCAGACTGCATAGGGGCGAAGGCGGGAGACACGGTGAACCTCGCCGAGACGAGGAGGATAAGCAAGACAAAGTCGTTCGCCATAACAGGCATACTGAAGCCAAAGGCATGATCGCATGAGAGGCATATCTTCAAGGATAACGCGCACGTTGATTCCGATGTCTACGCTAGCCTGCGCGGACAACAGCGGCGCCATGATATTCAAGATAATCAACAAGATAGGAAAGGGCCACAGGCACGGCAGGCTCGCCGCTGCTGGGCTCGGAGACATAGTAATAGCCAGCGTGATAAAGGGCACGCCCACGTACCTGAAGAAGCCCGTGCGCGTGATCATCATAAGGCAGCGCGCCCCCATAAGGAGGGGCAGCGGCATGCGCGTCAGGTTCGAGGACAACGCGGGCATAATGGTCGGAGACGACAACCTGCCCATAGGGACTGAGATAAAGGGAGCGATGGCCAGGGAGATAGTGGAGAGGTACGCTAAGATAGCGGGAATAGCGTCGAGAATAGTATAGTGTTTATCATGATCCAGAGCAGCAAACCAAGGAAGCAGAGGCTCTTCAGGTATACGGCCAGCAACCACGCAAGGCAGAGGTTCGCCAACGCGCACATCTCGAAGGAGCTCGCCGCCAAGCTCGGAGTGAAGAGGAGGAGCATAGGAGTGAGGAAGGGAGACACGGTGAAGGTAATGAGCGGCGCAAGCAGGGGCAAGACGGGCAAGGTCACGGAGGTCAACATGCAGCGCGCGGTGATATTCGTGGAAGGCATAACGCGCAAGAACGCGAAGGGCAAGGAGTCGCAGATAGCGATACACGCCTCAAACGTCTACATAACAGACATGGACCTCGGCGACAAGCTGAGGAGCGCAAAGATGCAGGCACTGAAGGCAACGAAACAGTGAAGAGATGGCAAGACACGGAAACTCAAGGCATTTGAACAGGCTCGCTGCGAGCACCTACGCGAGAGTGAGCAAGAAGACCGTCAAGTACCTTGCGAAGCCGGCCTCGGGCAGGCACGCCCTGGAGAGGAGCGTCGCCCTGTCGGTGCTGATCAGGGACAAGCTCGGCCTGGCCGCGAACGCAAGGGAGGCGCGAAAGATGATAAAGGCGGGCCAGGTCCGCGTAAACGGGACGAGAGTGGCCGACGACGCGTATCCTGTGGGTCTCGGCGACGTCATAGCGATGGCCCAGGCCAAGGAGGCCTACTCTATAGGAGTCGGCAAGAACGGCGACATAAAGGTCGAGAAGGCGGAGCCATCGGAGAAGGGTAGAACGGTGAAGGTTGTCGGCAAGTACCTGGCAAAGGGCAGCAAGACGATGCTGAGGCTATACGACGGTTCGCTCGCAGCTGGAGACGCAAAGACGAAGGTCAACGACTCCGCGGTTGTGGAAGGCGGCAAGATAAAGTCAATACTCAAGTTCGAAAGGGGGGCAAGGTGCCTTGTGGTAAAGGGCGCGCACGCCTCCGAGACTGGAACGATAAAGGAGATAAAGGCGGGAGGAGCGACAGCCGTTTCGGCGGTCAAGGTCGAGGGCCAGTCAGGCACGTTTGAGACCCCGGTCGAGAACGTTATGGTGATAGGTGAGTGATTATGGCCAACCCTATGCAGAACATAAGACTTGACAAGCTGGTCATCAACATGGGCATAGGCTCCAGCGAGGACAGGCTCGACAACGCACGCGCACTGCTCAAGAAGCTTACAGGCCGCGATGCCGCGTACACCAAGGCGAAGAAGAGGTTCCCCGAATTCGGAATAAGGAAGGGCCAGGTCATAGGAGCCGTGGTCACGCTGCGCGACAGCAAGGCGGCCGAGTTCCTGAAGAACGCGCTCGAGGCGAACAACGACACGCTCTCCACCAACGCTTTCGCCGGCAACTCGCTCAACTTCGGTGTCAAGGAGTACATATACTTCAGCGGCGTCAAGTACGACCCGAAGATAGGCATGCTCGGAATCAACGTAAACGCATCATTCTCGCGCGCGGGAGTGAGGGTGGAGACGCGGAAGAGGAAGAGCGGCAAAGTATCCACGAAGCACAGGCGCATCTCCAAGGAAGAGCTGCAGGCCTACGTTGAGAAGAACTTCGGGGCCAAGGTGTCAAACGAGTGATTATGATGAAGATTGGATACGAGGAGAAGTTCAAGGGCAAGGGCCTGAGGAAGTGCCAGATCTGCGGCAACAGCAGGGCTCTGATACGCTCATACAACCTCTTCATCTGCAGGAGATGCTTCAGGGAGGTCGCAAACGACCTGGGGTTCGAGAAATTTTAGTTGATGATTATGGCAGATTTACTCGCGGAAAGCCTGAACAAGATCAAGACGTACGAAAACCTTGGAAGGGAGGAGTGCATAGTCGCATCCACCGGCCTGGTCAAGAACGTGCTAGCGACGCTGAAGCAGAACGGCTACGTAACTGAGATAGAGGAGGTCGAGGGCGGGAAGTTCAGGTCGCTCCGCGTGATGCTTGCAAACAAGATAAACAACATAGGCGTCGTGAAGCCAAGACACGCGGTGAAGGTCAGCGAGTACCAGAAGTACGAGCGCAGATACATACCGAGCAAGGACTTCGGGCTGCTGATAATGTCGACGCCAGCAGGGATAATGAGCAACAGGGAGGCCAAGGAGAAGAGGATGGGCGGCAGGCTCATAGCCTACGTATACTAGTGATGCTTATGCGTGAGATCGCGATACCAAACGGAGTGAAGGTCGAACTCTCGCCAGACAAGGGCGAGGTCAGCATCAGCGGCAAGCTCGGCTCGACGAAGAAGACGATCAACCCAAGGTTCCTCTCAGTAGCCGTATCTGAGGGCAAGCTCACCATAGAGGAGACGAAGCACAAGAAGCTCGCGAAGAAGGCCGCGCTCGCGTCCCAGGCGCTCGGATCCGAGATAGAGCGCGCGATCGCGGGAGTCGAGGGCGGAATAGAGAGGAAGATGAAGGTCGTGTTTGCCCATTTCCCGATGTCCCTGGAGGTGAAGGGAAGCGAGCTGCACGCGAAGAACATGTTCGGAGAGAAGAAGCCGCGCGTGGCCAAGATTGTCGGCGCCACGAAGGTGGAGATAAAGGGCCAGGATGTAACTGTCAAGGGAGTGGATCCCTATGACGTGGGCCAGACCGCGGCGAACATAAACAGGCTCTCGTTCGCGAGGCGCAAGGACTCGCGCGTGTTCCAGGACGGCATATACTTTGTCAAGGAGGAATGATCATCATGGTAGAGAAGAAGAGGCATCCGAAGTTCCGCGTTCCCAACTACGGCGCGAAGAGCATGAAGCGCGTGCCCGCAAGGTGGAGGAAGCAGCGCGGCACCGACAACAAGCTCAGGATAGAGAAGAGCGGCTACGGGGCCACGCCCAAGATCGGGTACAAGAACCCCAATGCATTGCGATTCGCCAGGCCTGACGGCCTGAGGGGCGTTCTCGTGCACAACGAGTCCGAGCTGCTCGCGCTGCAGAAGGCAGAGGGCCGCATAGCGATCTTCGCCCACGGGCTCTCGAGCAGGAAGAGGGTGCTGCTTCAGAAGCTGGCGGACAGCAATGGAATAAAGATAGCAAACAGGTCAGGAAGATGAGTGTAAAATTCGCAAAGAGGGTAGCAAGCCAGATTCTGGGCAGGGGAGAGAACGCCCTGAAGCTCAGGCCCGAGTCCATGGACGACATCAAGAAGGCGATAACGCGCGACGACGTCAGGAAGCTCATCAAGGACGGGGTCATAATCGCGCTCAAGCCTAAGTACGAGCTGCACAAGCCTGCCAAGACGGAGAGGAAGAAGAGG